>DASYHX010000337.1:0-2878 GCA_035998065.1 Pseudorhizobium sp. | reverse complement strand
GCCCCTCCATTCTTTCGGAGCGATCATGAAATCTATGACTTTTGACAGGGCCAATCTCTTGTGCGGCTTGCTGTTCATTACGCTGGGTATGTTTTTTGCCTTGCAGTCTCTGACGCTGGAGCTTGGAACGGCGTTCCGCATGGGTCCAGGCTACTTTCCGCTGATCCTCGCGTGTGCGCTGATCATCCTCGGCAGCGTAATCCTGGTGCAGTCCATCCGAGTCGAGGGCGAGCCGATCGGGCACATCGCGTGGCGCGGCATGTTCTTCATCTTACCGGCCCCCATATTCTTTGGCCTGACGGTTCGTGGGCTTGGTTTCGTGCCGGCGCTGTTCCTGACGGCGCTCATCGCCTCCTTCGCATCGGGTAAGATGAAGCCTCTGACAGCGCTGATCCTGTCGTTCTGCCTGACGATCTTTTCCGTTCTTGTCTTCAGTTATGGTCTCGGTCTCCCGTTCCGGCGCTTCGGCCCCTGGCTCGCGTTCTAGGAGAGGCAGATGGATTTCCTGAGTAACCTTGCCCTGGGCTTCTCCACAGCCTCTTCGATCGAAAACCTGTTCTTCTGCCTGATTGGCGTTTTGCTCGGCACACTGATCGGCGTGCTTCCCGGGATCGGCGCCACCGCAACCATTGCAATGCTCCTGCCGATCACGTTCCAGCTTGAGCCGGTCTCGTCGCTCATTATGCTCTCCGGCATCTACTACGGCGCTCAGTATGGTGGATCCACTACGGCAATCCTGATCAACATGCCGGGTGAGTCGTCGTCGGCCGTCACGGCCATCGACGGATACCAGATGGCGCGAAAGGGCAGGGCGGGAGCCGCCCTTTCCATAGCAGCCCTTGGCTCGTTTTTCGCAGGAACGGTCTCAACCTTCCTCGTCGCTATCTTTGCGCCGCCGCTGACCGAAATCGCTCTCCAGTTCGGCTCGGCGGAATATTTCTCGCTGATGATCGTCGGCCTGGTCTCGTCAATTGCGCTTGCGCACGGTTCCGTCATCAAGGCGCTGGCGATGGTCGCGCTTGGCCTGCTTCTGGGGCTTGTGGGGACGGATATCTACACCGGTACGCCTCGGTTTACGCTTGGAATACGCGAGTACTCCGATGGATTGAACTTCGTTGCCGTGGCCGTCGGCGTGTTCGGGATTGCCGAGATCCTGCGCAATCTCGAAAACGAGAAGACACGCTCGTTGCTGATGGCGAAAGTAAGCGGTCTGTTGCCGACGAAGGACGACTTCAGGAAGATGGTGGCTCCGGTCCTACGGGGCACGGTTATCGGATCGGCGCTCGGCATCCTGCCTGGCGGCGGCGCCATCCTTGCATCCTTTGCCTCCTACACCGTCGAGAAACGGGTCTCGGACAAGCCGGAGGAGTTCGGGCAAGGAGCCATAGCCGGCGTTGCGGGGCCGGAGTCGGCCAACAACGCAGGGGCGCAGACGTCGTTCATTCCGCTTCTGACGCTCGGGATTCCGGCCAATCCGGTGATGGCGCTGATGATCGGCGCAATGATCATCCAGGGTATTGTTCCTGGTCCGAATGTTGCGACGGAACAGCCGGCTTTGTTCTGGGGAATCATCGCCTCCATGTGGATCGGCAACCTGATGCTGGTCGTCCTGAACCTGCCGCTGATCGGGCTGTGGGTGAAGCTCCTGACGATTCCCTATTACGTGCTCTTCCCCATCATCATGGCCTTCTGCTCGATCGGGGTCTACAGCGTGAACTCGAACGTCTACGATCTCTTCGCGGTCGCGTTCTTCGGGCTCATCGGCTATGTGCTGGTCAAGTTGCGCTGTGAGCCGGCACCGCTGCTGCTCGGCTTCGTGCTTGGGCCTCTGCTGGAGGAAAATCTTCGGCGTGCCATGATCCTGTCCCGCGGCGATCCGACCACGTTCTTTACTCGTCCGATCAGCGCGACGTTGCTACTGATCGCCCTGGCGGTTCTGGTGATTGTCTTTCTGCCAAGCGTGCGGAAGAAGCGCGATCAGGTCTTCCAGGAAGAAGACTAACGACGAACGCAGGTGTTTCAGACTGTCTGAAGCACCTGCAGTTCCGATACCGGTGGGCGCTCGGCGATGCGCCGCAGCAAAAGGCGCCCCATTAGGGCCCCAGCCTCTGCGAGATCCTCATAGATGGTTTCAGTTTGTGGCCTGATCTGGTCAAAGAGGCCTGACGTCTGCTTGGCAACGAGCCGGATGTCGTGACAAAGATCCAGCCCCCGGTCATGAGCCGCCGCCATAACAGCGAGCGCCGAAACCTCCCCCCCGCAGATGAAGCCATCCGGTCGGTCCGGCTGCGAAAGCCGCTGGTATATCACGCGCCGGATGTCCTCCGACTTGCTGTCCAGGGTGACTTCCTGTGGAGTCTCGAACGCAATGCCTTCTTGGCGGACAGCCGTCATGAAGCCGTGGCGCATATGTTGTGCGAAAGTGAAACGCTCTGGCGGCAGGATGATGCAAAGTTTCCTCGATCCGCCAGCAATGAGTTTGCGCGCCGCGGTGTAAGCGAAGGCGTAGTTGTCGAAATCGACAAACGGATGCGGCGTCGCAAGCTCTGTCCGGCCATGGCAGATGAAGGGGAAATCCCGCTCGAGCAGCAGCTTCACCCGCTCGTCGGAAGGCTCCGTCCGCGTGAATATGATGCCGTCCGCCATCTTGTTGCGCATGATGTGCCTGACGGGATCCTGAGGCGGCGTGTCGGAAAAGTGTGGCGTGATCACCAGATGGTAGGTTGTTCCCCTCAGGGCTTCGGTCAGGCCATTGATCATCGAGGTTGCATAGCCGAGGATTTCTTCGTGAGGATCCAGAACAAGACTGATCACGTTCGTTCTACCAGTGCGCAGCCTCTGGGCCGCCCGATCCGGGAAGTATCCGATTTCCTCAGCG
>DASYHX010000329.1:0-15339 GCA_035998065.1 Pseudorhizobium sp. | reverse complement strand
CACGCCGCCGGGGGTGCGGAAGTAGATCGCCCAGAAGTAGTCCCGGTCGATCACCGGCGTCACATTGTAACCCGTGTCCATCAGCGCCTTGCGGACCTCGAGCTGCTTCTCGCGGTTCTCGACTGCAAAGGCGATGTGGTGAACCGACCCGGCACCGAGCCGCGCCCCGTTGATGTTCGGCATCGTCTCGATATCGATGACATCGGCACCGTTGCCGCCCGGCACGCCCAGGCGCAGGACGCCATCCTTTGCATCGAGCCGCTGATATCCCATGAACTTTAGAAGCTCTGCCGTGGCACCTTCGTCCTGCAGCCTAATGGAGGCGGAGTGGAAGCCCCTGATCGCATAATCCTCGCCGACGCCATTGCCGGTCCAGGCTTCCCGCGGATCATCCCTGACTTCGACGAGGGCAAACCCGTCACCGTCAGGCCCGGCGAAGTGGAGCCGGTTCTCACCAAAGGCGCTGTCCGTCTTCAGGTTTTCTGCTCCGGCCCTGGTCAGCCGGTCGGTCCAGTATCCGAAAGAGCCTTCCGGCACTGAGAACAGCGTGGTCCCCACCTCCCCCGTGCCGGGACGGCCGCGGGCGATATGCGGGAACGGGAAATAGGTCATCACCGAACCTGGCGTGCCGACCTCGTCACCGTAATAAAGGTGGTAGACGTCCGGCGCGTCGAAGTTGACGGTCTTCTTTACCCGGCGCAGGCCGAGCGTATTGGTGAAGAACTTGTTGTTTATAGGCGCACTCGCCGCCATCGATGTGACGTGATGCAGTCCCTTGATCTGATCTAGCATCTAAAACCCCTTCTGGCTTCGCAAGCCTGTCTCTGGGCCTATATCTGGCGATCGCCACTACCATCGCATAGGGGGCTAGGACGAACGCATTGTTCACTTTTTCAACGCCGCGCGCCGGATTTCCGTTCACAAATCAAGCGCGATCCGGCAGCTTCCAGGCGATCGCGGTTCTGCCGCGCGACACCAGGAAATCATTGGCCTGCGAGAAATGGCGAGAGCCAAAGAACCCGTTATGGGCAGAGAGCGGCGATGGATGCGGCGAGCGCAGAACCAGATGCCGTCCAGTGTCGACGAACGCTGCCTTCTTCTGGGCGTATGAACCCCAAAGCATGAAGACGACGCCATCACAGCGCTCGTTGACGACGCGGATGACCGCATCGGTGAAACGCTCCCAGCCCTTCCCCTGGTGCGATGCCGCACGCCCCTCCTCCACCGTCAGAACGCTGTTCAGCAGCAGCACACCCTGCCTCGCCCAATGCTCGAGGAACCCATGTTTGGCGGGCGGAATTCCAAGGTCAGTTTGGAGTTCCTTGTAGATGTTCACCAGCGACGGAGGGATACGGATGTTCGGTCGCACCGAGAAGCAGAGGCCATGCGCCTGACCATGACCGTGATAGGGATCCTGGCCCAGTATCACGACCTTGACCTGATCAATCGGTGTAAGGTCGAGCGCCCGGAAATACTCCGCTCCCTTTGGAAAGATGCGCTTGCCCGCCTGCTTCTCGCTCAGGAGAAAGCCGCGAAGTTCGCTCATGTACGAGTTGCTGAATTCGGGCGCCAGGGCCTGCTTCCAGCTTTCCTCCAGCTTCACTTCCTCCACCATGGTGGCCTCTACAAGAACCTGCCACCGCGTTGAAGCACCTCGATCTTGTAGCCATCCGGGTCGGTTGCAAAGAAGAAGCGTGCAAAAGGCTTGCCGTCACGCGGTATGTCGACCAGCTTTCCGACCGTCAGGCCCAGATCGCCGAATCGCCTGTGCTCTGCTTCGACGTCCTCGACCGATACCGCCAGATGGCCATAGCCATCGCCCAGATCATACGCCTTGTCGCGTCCGGCATTGACCGTCAGTTCAAGCTCGAAGCCGGTTTCGGCATTGGAGAGGTAGATCAACGTGAAGCCGTCGAACGGCACCCTCTCCGCGACTTTCAAGCCAAAGGCCTTCTCGTAGAAGTCCAAAGAACGCTTTTCATCGAGCACCCGGATCATCGAATGGATCATCTTCGCCATCGTTCGCACTCCTTGCCGATTGTCGGCCCGTTTATCGGCAATCAAGGGAAACTTGCCAATGCCGTTCTTTCGCATCGAATGCTGAATTCACACCCCAGTGGCCAGTCCCGCCGATTGAATTTCCAGCATGGGTGATCATATCCTGACGCGCTGTAGCAGGTTTTTGGGAATGCGGTGACGCAACCATCAGCCACCTCGGAGACGACCTGAGAATGCGCCCCATCTACCTGAGCCTTGGGTGGCTGTTCGTGACTATCGGAGTGATCGGCGTCTTCTTGCCTGTTTTGCCGACGACACCCTTCCTGATCCTTGCGGTGGCGTGCTTTGCCCGTTCCTCACCAAGGCTCGAGGCCTGGCTTCTCGACCATCCGAAGTTCGGCCAGCCGTTGCGCGACTGGCGGGAGAAAGGGGCGATCCCCCGCAAGGCAAAAATAGCAGCCGTCGTGATGATGGCCGTGAGCTATGCCATCTTCTGGTTTGGCACCTCACCGCCCTTCTGGCGTGCCATGATCGTTGCCGCGGTCATGATCGCTCCAGCCTTGTTCGTGGTGACGCGGCCAGAACCGGAGACCTGATCACCGATGCCGCGATTGGGGCAGCACGAAGGGAATATGCGTGGCCGGCAGCCGCCCCACAGCACCCGAAATCCCATAAACCGTGCCGATCGTCCGGTCACTGACCGTCTGGAAGCAGGCGCCCGCGTCCACCACCCTGCCTTGATCCAGCACGACGAGGTGGTCTGCGAACTCGGCCGCGAGGTTGAGGTCATGGAGGATGGCAAAGACGATGCCTCCCGCCATGGCAAAGTCGCGCGCCACTTCCAGCACCGAGATTTGATGACCCAGGTCCAGGCTGGCGGTCGGCTCGTCGAGAAAAAGCGCCCGCGGCATGTCATCCACAACTGCCTCCGGCACTTGTGCCAATGCCCGCGCAAACTGCACCCTTTGCTGCTCCCCGCCCGAAAGAGACGGATAAGGCCGGGCCTCGAAACCTCGCAGACCAACCTTTGACAGCGCCCGCCGCGCCTGCTCCGTGGGTTGCAGTGCGCCTTGCGCCACCGCTCCCATGCGCACGATCTCCAGCGCCGTGAATGGAAACGCCAGTTGCACCGCCTGCGGCAGCACAGCCCGATAGCGTGCCAGTTCCGCCGGGGGACGAAATTGAGCCGCAGAGCCGAAGTAGGAAACCTCTCCTTCATCCGGAGCCATCTCCCCGGACAGGACCTTCATCAATGTCGACTTGCCCGCCCCGTTCGGGCCAATCACGACGGTGAACTGCCCTGGGCAAAGTTCCATGCTGACCGCGTCAAGGAGTTTGCGGCCGGACCGCACGACCGTGATGTCCCGCCCGAAGATCATGGCATGTCCTTCAACCGGATGCCGCCCTTGCCAAGCAGCAGGAACAGAAACACGGGTGCACCGAAGAGCGCGGTGATCACGCCGATCGGCAGTTCCGCAGGCGCCGCAATGGTGCGCGCTACGCTGTCGGCAAGTAGAAGCAGCGCTCCACCGCCCAATGCCGAACCGAGAAGCAGGAAACGGTGCGACGGTCCCATCAACAGCCTCAGCAGATGCGGCACGATGATGCCGACGAAGCCGATCGATCCGGCGACGGCGACCGTGGAACCGCAGGCGGCCGCAACAGCAATGATCACCACCTTCTTCAACCGCTGTACCGGGATCCCCATGTGGAAGGCTGCGGCATCGCCCAGGATCAGGGCGTCGAGACCCCGAGCGACGAAGGGAATGACAACCAGCACCGCCGCAACGAAAGGCAGGACCGACAGCACGCGCCCGAATGTGGCTCCACCAAGCGAGCCGAGGCTCCAGAAGGTGATGTCCCGCAATTGGCGGTCGTCGGCAAGGAAGATCAACAAGCCCATCAAGGCTGCACTCAAGGCGCCGATGGCAATGCCTGACAGGATCAGCGCCGTCGTAGAGGTGCGGCCATCCTGAGTGGCGATGAGGTACAGAACCCAGGTGTTCGCCAGTGCGCCGCAAAAGGCCATCAGCGGCAGGAACTGATTGCCCAAGATGCGGGCCAAGGGCGAAAGCAGTGTCGGGCCAAGGACGATCGCCACGACAGCGGCAAGCGCGGCACCAGAAGTGACACCGACAATGCCGGGATCCGCCAAGGGATTGCGGAAAAGGCCCTGCATCATCGCGCCGGACACTGCCAGGCCCGCACCAACCAGGATGCCGAGCGCCGTTCGCGGCAGGCGCACGGCTTCCAGCACAACCAGATCCTGTGCCGCCAACTGGCTCGCGTTGCCGGTCGCATAACGCCAGAGTTCACCTAGCCCCACACCCGTAGGACCGCTGCTGAGCGAGACCAGGCTCGCCACAAACAGAAGCACCGCCAGTCCGCAGAGAACGAGTGCACCCTGGACTGAGCGATCCCCCTCAGCCGTGGCAATGCGAAACGGCAGGCTCGACACCTTCATCCGCCAATGGCTCCGGGGTATAGCTGGCTTGCAAGAGTCCGCACCGCGTCTGGGGTTCGGGGGCCGAAGCCCAACAGGAAGAGCCCGTCCATGGTGATCAACGCCTTGTCGGCAGCCGCCGGCGTCGCCTGAAGCGCCGGCAGGCTGAACACATCCTCCGCTGTCAGCTTGTGGTCTCCTCGCATCATGGAGAGAACGACATCCGGCCTGGCGGCGATCACCGCTTCGTCCGTCAGTGGCTTGTAGCCCGAGACATCGGACACGGCGTTGACCCCGCCCGCCATCTCGATGATCGCGGCTGCTTCCGTCCCGCTGCCGCTCGCCATGACGCGCCCATTGGAGAGCGACAGGACAAAAAGGACACGCCTTTTTGGTTTTCCAATGCCCGCGACCTCCTTGGTGATCGCGGCAAGGTCTTCGCCGGTCTTTGCCGCGAGGGCCTCGGCCTGTTCGGCAAGCCCGACCGCAGCGCCCACAGCACGGATCTTCTGCTGGATGCCATCGGCGGATGCGGGGGTGGGAACCCGGACCATCGGCACCTTGCTCGAGCGCAGGATGTCCAGCACCGGCGGCGGCCCTGCCCCGTCTTCCGCCAGGATAAGATCCGGCTCCTGTGCGAGGATGCCTTCCGCGGAAAGTTGGCGCATGTAACCAACGTCTGGCTTAGAAGTCGCTTCCGCCGGGTAGGAACTCGTCGAATCCACTGCAACAATCCGATCCTGCGCCCCCAGCGCATAAAGGATTTCGGTTACGGTACCGCCCACCGATACGATACGTTGTGCGGCAGGGTTGCTGGCATCCGTGGCATAAGCGGCATTGTGCACAAGCATCGCCGATACCACCACGAATGCGACTGCCATATGAGAAAAACAGGATCTGAACACGGGCCCCTCCCGACTGCCGCTTCAACTTAGCGGCTATAACTTGACTGAACTACGCAAGTTTTTTTGGCTTTTCAAGACGGGGGCCAGCAGATATCTTGAGTGGAGAAAGAAACTTTCAGAGGCACATCAAAAATGTACATCGCAATGAACCGCTTCCGCGTCGTTCCAGGTTATGAAGAGGCATTTGAAGCCATGTGGCGCGGACGCGAAGGCCGGCTTGCGGAAATGCCCGGCTATGTCGAATTCCACATGCTCAAGGGCCCGAAGGCTGAAGATCATACCCTCTATGCCTCGCACACGGTGTGGGAGAGCTTCGAGCACTTTCAGGCATGGACAAAGTCCGAACAGTTCCGCGCGGCTCATGCGAAGGCTGGCGAGAACCGCAGCAAGATAGAATACCTGTCCGGTCCGCATTTCGAAGGCTTCGAGGTCATCATCCACGAAGATCGCAACGGCGCCCGCAAAGCTGACGCAGCGTAGGGGGCATCATGACCGCATCGACCCAAACATCCCCAGAGCGACGTCACCGTGCGCTGACGGCCCTGGCGGAAAAGCCGGATGGCGTTGTCGAGGCACTTGCTACCAAGGCCGAGGTGACGCCGGCAGAAATCCTCGAGGTTCTTCCGGCAGGCGCCGCCGTCATCGCACCGAAGGATGCGTTCCTTGACATTTGGAAGGACATTACCTCATGGGGCGAGGTCCTCTTCATCGTTCACACAGAAGACATCGTGCTGGAGGCCGAAGGAAGTTTGCCGGCAGGATCGGAGGGGCACGGATGGTTTAACATTCATGGCGACAGCCCCATCGGCGGCCATATCCGGAAGGATAATTGTGCGTCGATCACGTTCGTCGACAGGCCATTCCATGGACGACGCTCATGTTCGGTCTGGTTCATGAACAAAAATGGTTCGGCGATGTTCAAGGTCTTTGTTCGCCGTGACGACCAACGCGAGCTGATTGGCGAGCAACTGGATAAGTTCCAAACGTTGAAAGCGCGCTACGCCGCTTGATTTGCCAGAATATGCACTCTTTCTTGAACAGGGCCTTGAACCAGGCTTATATCGCCGGCACCCATTTCCAGAACACCCCTTCCTGGCGCTCGGGGTAATACTTGAACTCGCATTCAAAGCGGCGGCCATAGGCTTCCGCCGCCTTGAGCGCATCCTTGCTCACCGGGTTCATGCCAGTTCCCGGCGCGAACCAGTCCTCCAGCAGATCATCCGGCACATAGGTTCCCACCCGAAGCGGCATCGCGGCAAGGGTCTTGTCGAGGTCTTCGGGCGGCATGTCTATCCTCCAGCATGAAATCCTGTCTCGGTGATGTCACCTTGCCGATCCAAGGCAGCCCGTCCCCTCCGAAGGAATGAGGACGCCGCTTGCCTTGGAGGCAGGTGCTATTGCGACACGTGCTCTGGCTTACCTTTGCGATCGGTCGAGGCCATCTCGTGCAGCTCCTTTTCGCTCATGGATTTCTCCATGCTCTTCGAGGCACCCTTGAGCGCGCTCTTCTTCATGTCACCGCGCTTGGCGGCAAGAGCTGCACCTGCAGCTTTCTGCTGAGCTTTCGATTTTGCGGGCATCTCTACCTCCTGATCTCGATGACCATCGAACCCGAAGCCGGGCGGCTTGGTTCCAAGCCTGGGGAACCAAGTGACGCACCCTGCCGTTGGGACGCCACACATGAGGAAAGGACCTGATCATGGATGCGAAGGACAAGACGGCCGACAGCACCAATGCCTCTGCCCGGTTCGAGCAGGAAGGCCGTGAGCGTGCGGAAGATGCTCTGCATGCCCAAGCCGATGTTACAAACTCAAGCGCGGTCAAGGAGGCCTCGCGTCTCGGTGGAGGCGATACCTATCTCGTCGACACCGACCTGGAGGACCTTGATGATCGGGAAGACATCGAGAACGACGACGGCAGCATCAGCGCGTTGGCCAACGCCGACAATCCGGAGCGGTAACCGAATCCACGAACAATCGCAGATCGGCTCCCGACGGGGAGCCGCTTTTCGTTCAGCGGAACCTTGCAGAGTGCGGCAATTCCCCCTGCCGCTAGACTTGGAGAGAGCCATGGTCACCGAGCCCGCAGCGCCTGAAGATCGTGCGCGGCGCGACAGAATGGACGCCATGCCACACATGCTCGCCAAAGCCTCACCGACGCTTGCCGATGCAGATGCCGAGGCCTTTGTCCAAGACGCGCTCTCGGAGCTGGCTGTCTGCGGCATTCCCTTCCTGCTCGCTGGAACCTATGCGGTGAGTGCCTATACAGGGATTTCACGTCCCACAAAGGATCTCGACATCTTCTGCCGCGCCGGCGATTACGCTCGTATCCTCGCCCATTTCAAAGAGCGGGGTTACGACATTGAGGTCGAAGACGATCGCTGGCTTGGGAAAGTCATCAAGGGCAATCACTTCTTCGACGTCATCTTTGCCGGTTCCAATGGGACCATGCCCATTGGCGATGCGTGGTTCGAGAACGCGCGCCAGATGGAGCTGAGTGGCCACCATGTCCGCATCATTGCTCCGACGGAACTCATCTGGTCCAAGTGCTTTGTCCAGTTGCGCCACCGCTATGACGGCGGGGACGTGGTCCATGTGATCCTGCGCGCCCATGACCAGATCGACTGGCAACGCCTGCTCAACCATATGGAGGTGCACTGGGAGGTGCTTCTGATCCACCTCCTCAACTTCCGCTGGATCTATCCCACCGAGCGCGACAAAGTTCCGGATTGGCTGTTGGACGAACTGCTCGATCGCCTGCAGGCGCAACGTCAATTGCCGCTGCCGCAGATGAAGATCTGCCGTGGACGCATGTTCAGCCGCGTTGATTTCGAGATCGACGTCAAGGAGTGGGGTTTCGCTGACGTCGGCGGAGAAGGCCAGCTTAGGAGCGACCAAGAAGAAGCAGAAGGAGGAGCGAGGTGACCGAGTCAGCAATCCCCGAAGGTGGCGCGAAGACGGAAAAGGGCAGAAAGCAGCGCGTGGCCGCGATGGGCGATCTCCATATCAGGGAACACGGGTCCCCCTCTTACAAAGACCTCTTCTCCGAGATTTCTCAGGCTGCCGATATCCTTGTTCTTGCAGGCGATCTTACCGACCTCGGCAAGCCCAGGGAAGCGGAACTGCTTGCCACAGACCTGCGCTCTTGCTCCATTCCCATCGTCGCCGTCTTGGGCAACCACGACTACGAGTGCGGTCACGTGGACGAGGTAAAGGAGATCTTCGAAGAGGCGGGCGTGCAACTGCTGGAAGGTCAGGCGGTCGAGATCAACGGCGTGGGGTTTGCCGGCGTCAAGGGGTTTGCCGGTGGCTTTGGTCGCTACATGCTCGGGTCGTTTGGCGAACCTGCCATCAAAGCAATGGTGGCGGAAAGCGTGGACGAAACCATGCGACTGGAAAACGCGCTCCGTCAGGTAAGATCCGAACGCGCAATGGTGGTGCTCCATTACGCGCCCATACCCGAGACGCTCGCCGGCGAACCGCCCGAGATCTTCCCCTTCCTCGGCTCGTCGCGGCTGGCGGAAACAATCGACCGCTTCCCCGTCAGCGCCGTCGTCCATGGCCATGCCCACCGAGGGACGTATGAAGGGCGAACACCCGGCGGGGCGCCTGTCTACAACGTTGCTGCACACATCGAGAAGCCCACCGGCAAGCCCTATGCTTTGCTCGAGCTCTGACGCCAGGAACCCGCGCCGCCGTCCCTTGTTCTATATCATGAAGGAGAACATCGATGACGCAGAACGGATCCAATCTCGATCAGGAACCCGCTGAAGGCTCGCGCAAAACTGTCGAGCACGAGCTTGCGCGGAGCGACAAGAAAGCCCAGGAAAATGGCCGTGACGTGCGCAACAAGGAAAGCGACGAGAAGCGCTAGCCGATAGAAGCAGCACCGTGTTCCGGCGCGTCCGGTGAGGCATGGGTAGCTGTTTCACCGGGCAAGGCACCTCGGATGCTCTTCGCATCGCCGACGTCATCCATGCGCGTTAACGTGCGGGAACAAGCACCCGCTTTGGCCGTTTGAACGTCTCCGCATCAGGGGGCTTCCGCATGACAACTGCAGTGAACACAAGCAATGAGTTCCGCGCCTTTCCAAAGACCTGGGGGGCGGAATTCGTAGCCTTAGGCGAAGTCCGGTTTCGGCTATGGGCACCGGGCCAGCAGGAGGTGGTCCTGCGTCTCGGGACGAGCGAAACGCCCATGAGCCGTGATGACGACGGGTGGTTCGAACTGCTGGCCACGGGGGTTGCCGCTGGGACAGAATACTCCTTCGTACTGGCAGACGGCACTCCGATTCCCGATCCGGCCTCGCGCGGCCAGAAGGACGAGGTCAATGGCCCGTCGCTCGTCATCGACCCGACGAACTATGAGTGGCGCAATGCGGGATGGCGGGGTCGCCCCTGGGAAGAAGCCGTCATCTACGAGATGCATGTCGGAACCTTCACCGATGAGGGCACCTTCCGTTCGGCCATCGAAAAACTGCCGCATCTTGTCGAACTTGGCATCACCGCCGTGGAGATCATGCCTGTGGCCCAATTCGCCGGCAATCGCGGCTGGGGCTATGACGGCGTCCTGCTCTATGCGCCGCACCGTGCTTACGGCCAGCCGGAGGACATGAAAGCGTTCATCGACGCGGCTCATGGCCATGGCCTGATGGTCCTTCTCGATGTCGTCTACAATCACTTCGGTCCCGAAGGAAATTATCTGCCGGTGATCGCGCCGAGCTTCTTTCATGCCGAAAAAAAGACGCCCTGGGGCGCAGCAATCGCCTACGAGACCGATGCCGTACGCCGCTTCTTCATCGAGAACGCGCTCTACTGGCTGGACGAATTCCAGCTCGACGGATTGCGATTCGATGCCATCGACCAGATCGGCGACGACAAATCGGGAACGCACATCCTGATCGAGATCGCCGAGCGTATCCGCGCGGAGTTCCCTGATCGTCACATCCACCTGACGACGGAGGATGCGCGCAACGTCACCTTCCTTCATGAGCGGGACAACGAGGGAGGTGTTTCGCGGTTCACGGCAGAATGGAACGACGACCTGCACAACGCCATCCACGTCTATGCGACGGGAGAAACCGATGGTTATTATCGCGACTTTGCGAACGAGACGGAGCGTCTCGTCGCCCGCACATTTGCCGAAGGCTTCGCCTATCAGGGCGAGAAATCGACGGTAAGCGGCGAGATCCGCGGCGCCGACAGCCGCAAGCAACCGCCCGTCGCCTTCGTAGACTTCATCCAGAACCACGACCAGGTGGGCAACCGTGCCTTTGGCGATCGCCTGCTGTCGCTGGCAGGTCCCGAGAAGGTCAAGGCGCTGCTCTCGGCACTTCTGCTGTCCCCCCACATTCCTCTGATGTTCATGGGAGAGGAATACGGCGAAACCCGCCCCTTCCTGTTCTTCACGGACTTCCACGGCGAACTTGCAAAGGCCGTTCGAGAAGGCCGCAGGCGAGAGTTCGAGGGCCATGCCGGGCACGGTCATGAGGATGAAGAAATCCCGGATCCCAATGCACAAAGCACCTTCAGCGACTGCAAGCTGGACTGGACCAAGCCCACCACAGACGAAGGGCGAGACTGGACGGAACTGACGAAGCAGCTTTTGGCACTACGAAAGGAAAGGATCGTCCCATTGATCCGCAATGCAAGGGAGGCTGGCGGAACCATCGTCGAGGCCGGGAAGGGACTGGTGGCCGTCGCTTGGGATTTCCCAGAGGGAGAACTCGGCATGGCAATCAATCTCGGCACTGAAGCGAGGCCGCTGCCCAACCTTCCGGGGGACCCGATCTACAGCTTTCCGCCGCACGGCTCGGGCGGCAGCTTGCCCGCCGGCTCCATCATCGTCACCGCCACGGCTGGAGGCAAGGCGTGAAGATCCCCTCCTCTACATACCGCCTCCAGTTCCGCAACGGCATGACCTTCGATGGTGCTGCCGCACTGGTTCCCTATTTGAAGCGTCTCGGCATCAGCCACCTTTACGCCTCCCCCATCTTTACCGCGACCAGCGGCTCGACCCACGGCTATGACGTGACTGATGCCAATGAGTTCGACCCGACGCTCGGTGGCCGCGACGGCTTTGATCGTCTTTCGCGAGTGCTGCAAGAGCATGGCCTGGGCCTGATCCTCGACATCGTTCCGAACCACATGGCCGCCTCGTTGGAGAACCATTGGTGGCGGGACGTGGTGGAACACGGCCAGGCAAGCCGGTTCTCGCATTACTTCGACATCGACTGGACCCGCAGGCTGACGCTGCCCTTCCTTGGCGATACCTTCGAAAAGGTTCTCGCCGACGGGGATCTGTCGATTCAGAAGGACCCGAAAACGGGAAAGCCGTCGCTCGCCTATTACGAGACCTATTACCCGCTCTCTCCCGCCACCTATCAAGGACGGGAAGACGAGGTCTTGACTATCGCTGACCCGGCCGGAATCGCGGAGCTCCATGAGCAGCAGCCCTGGCGTCTGATGTCCTGGCGCGATGCGCCGCGCGAACTGAGCTACCGTCGCTTCTTCGAGATCACGGGCCTCGTCGGCTTGCGGGTGGAGGATCCGGAGGTCTTCGATGCGGCCCACCGCACTGTGCTGGAGATGGTGAAAGATGGCCGCGTCGACGGACTTCGTATCGATCACGTTGACGGGTTGGCCGATCCGAAGGGATATCTGGACCGGCTTCGCAAGGCGGTCGGTCCAGACACCTATATCGTCATCGAGAAGATACTAGGCGAAGGCGAACAACTGCCATCCGACTGGCCGGTCTCCGGGACCACCGGATACGAATTCATCGGCTCGCTCGCCAATGTGCTGGTGGATGGCAGTAAGACCGAAATCTTGAGCAAAGCCTACGACGCCCTGAGGGACAAGACCACACAGCCGCTGGAAGCTCTGCGTGAAGCCAAGCTGCTGATGGCGAACAACAATTTCGAGGGCGAGGTTGCAACGCTGCGCAGGCTTGCTCTGAAGCTGCATGATGCCTGCGGAACCGGACCCGCAGATGCAGATGCCATGCACAATGCGCTTCGTGAACTCCTTGTCGCCTTCGATGTCTACCGGACCTATGGAACGGAGCGGGGAATGCCGCAGGAGGGGCAGGACCTGTTGGCAGCCGTTGTTCAGTCGGTGGAAGACGGGCCACATGCTCCGGATCCTGATGCACTCGGCTTCATTCAGCGCATCCTTCTCGGGAAGGTGCCGCCGCCACAAGCGGGCATTGCTTCCCTCTTCCGCACTCGCTTCCAGCAGTTGACCGGACCGCTGATGGCAAAGTCTCTGGAAGACACGCTCTTCTTCCGCCACCACCGCTTCCTCGCCTTGAACGAAGTCGGGAGCGAGGCGGAGCCGCAGGCGGCGTCACTTCAACGCTTCCACGCGCAAATGCAGGTTCGTCTGCAGCGCCAGCCGCACGGACTGTCGGGGACATCCACGCATGACACCAAACGCGGGGAGGACGCGAGGGCTCGGCTCTACGCGATCAGCGAGGCTCCCGATGTCTGGGCCGCGGCTGTTGAGCGCTGGCGCGCCATGAACCAAGCAAATATCACCTCCCTGGATGATGGTCCGGCCCCTGAACCCTCTATCGAATGGATGCTCTACCAGGCATTGGCGGGAGCCTGGCCTGCCGATCCATCGGTGGGTGATGCGCATGATCTGAAAGCTCTCGAAGCGCGGTTCCTCGGCTATGTCGAAAAAGCGCTTCGCGAGGCAAAGCAGCGCACCAGTTGGAACGACGTGAACGAAGCATATGAAACCGCGGTCAAGTCTTATGCGAAGCGGCTTCTATCCCTAGATAACAGCGAGTTTATTTCCGATTTCCAGAACACGCTCGTGCCCTTCCTTCGCGCGGGACTCGTCAACGGGATTACCCAGACGCTGATCAAGATGACGGCTCCAGGGGTGCCGGACATCTACCAGGGCAGCGAGCGTCTCGACCTCAGCCTGGTGGATCCGGACAACCGCCGCCCCCCAGAGTTCGGGCTGCTGAAAAGCGGGCTTCTCAACGGGACGGCGCTACCTTCGGAAGAAGAGGATTGGCGCAACGGTCGGCTGAAGCAAAACGTGATCAGGACGGTGCTGAACCTGCGACAGAACTTGCCGGACCTCTTTGCCTCAGGCAACTACATGCCGCTCAGTTCCCGTGGCGACCGCGCCCCCCACCTCGTGAGTTTTGCGCGCCAGAGCCAGGATGGAACGGTGGTCATTATCGCGCCGCGCCTCGTCTTCAACGCCTTCCGTCAAGGCGGCTTGCCGGTGTCGGAGCCTTGGGCCCACACGGAAATCTTGCTGCCGCAGGAGCTTGGTGGACGCAGCTATAGCGACATCTTCACCGGCAGGAGCTTTCAGCCCACCACCAGCCTCTCCGTCAGTTGGGCGTTCGCAACTTACCCGTTCTCCGTGCTGGTCGCGCGGTAAGACATACAAGAAAAGGCCGCCCATTTCCCAATCGGCGGCCTTCGTTTCTCCCTCCGAGAATCGTCCTTTCTTAGCCGAGGCCAATAAACGACAGGATGGCAAGAACGATGACGACTGCTCCAACGAGCCAGATGATGCTGTTCATGTTTCTCTCCTTTTCTTTTGCGGGGAATTCTTGATCAAGCCATACCGATCAGGTTGAGGATGGCGATCACAATCACCACGGCGCCCACCAACCACACGATGCTGTACATGCTTTTTCTCCTGTGTTTCTCGGCAAGTTGAACGGTGGCATGGAAAAAAGGTTCCAGCCCGTCCGGGTTGGAACAATGGCATAGAGTTCGTGTTGAACGGTCTGCGACATGGTGGATGTCACCGAGCACGGGGAGAGTATGGCGGAAGAGACCCCTCAAGTTTCACAACTGCGACCAATACGCCCGCGGGTGGTCATCATCGGCGGCGGCTTTGCAGGACTCGCCTGCGCCCGAAGCCTCGGCAACGCCGAGATCGATGTGACGGTCATTGACAGGCGCAATCACAATCTCTTCCAGCCGCTCCTTTATCAAGTCGCAACCGCTGCGCTGTCGCCTGCCGACATTTCGGAGCCCATCCGCCGAACGCTTGGCCGCTTCCGTAACATCAAGGTTATGCTCGCGGAGGTCAATGGCGTGGACCCCACAACGAAATCGGTTCGATTCGATGACGGCGGTGCGGTAAGCTACGATCACCTCGTGATCGCGACTGGATCGGAATACAACTACTTCGGCCACGACGAATGGCGGGCGTGGGCGCCGGGGCTCAAGACGATACATGAAGCGCGCCTCATCCGGCAGCGGTTGCTGCTCGCCTTCGAGAAGGCTGAACGAACCGATGACCTCGAGGAGAAACAGAGGCTCTTGACCAGCGTCGTCATCGGCGGCGGCCCGACCGGCGTGGAGATGGCAGGCGCCATCGCCGAACTGGGACGGTTCATGATTACCCGGGATTTCCGCGACCTCTCTCCAAACCATTTCCAGGTCATCCTAATTGAGGCGGCACCGCGACTCCTCGCCGCTTTTCCCGAGCACCTGGCTCAATACGCCGAACGATCCCTGGTAGAGGGGGGAGTTCAGGTGCTCACCGATACGCCAGTCGAGAACATCACAAAGAGCGAAGTCATCGCTGGCGGCAGGACGTTTCCGACAGGCTGCGTCGTGTGGGGCGCAGGAGTAAAGGCTTCTCCTGCCGCAACCTGGCTGGGGATCGAAGGCAAGGCTGGCGGGCGCATCCCCGTTGAACCAAATCTTGCGGTCCAGGGCTTCAACGACATCTATGCGATCGGCGATACCGCCCTTGGAATGGGGGAAAGCGGAGAACCGCTCGCGGCCCTGGCGCAGGTAGCCAAGCAACAAGGAAACTATCTCGGAGAAGCGCTCAAGGCCAAGCTGCTTGACGGCCGGGCGCCGGAGGCATTTCGCTTCCGCGATCGCGGGAACACCGCCGTTATCGGACGCAACGCGGCGATCTTCGACTTCGGCACCTGGCAGATGAAAGGCAGGTTGGCATGGCTCCTCTGGGCGATTGTCCACGTCTATCTGCTCGTGAATTTC
>DASYHX010000272.1:0-2593 GCA_035998065.1 Pseudorhizobium sp. | reverse complement strand
GGACCTATTGTGCCGCATCGGCGGCAAGGAAACCGCCGGACTGCCGTGCCCATAAATCTGCATAGATTCCGTTTGCCGACACCAGCTCGCTGTGCGTTCCCTGCTCCACAATCCGCCCGCCATCCATGACGATCAGCCTGTCGAGTGCCGCAATCGTGGAAAGCCGGTGGGCGATGGCCAGCACCGTTTTCGACTGCATCAGTCGTGCGAGATTGGATTGGATCGCCGCCTCAACCTCGGAATCGAGCGCCGACGTCGCCTCGTCGAGCACCAGGATCGGTGCGTTCTTCAGCATGACGCGCGCAATCGCGATCCGTTGGCGCTGACCACCGGAGAGCTTCACGCCCCGCTCACCGACATGGGCATCATAGCCCTTGCGGCCCCGCTGGTCCTCCAGCGCCATGATGAATTCGTCCGCCTCCGCGCGACGCGCTGCCTGACGCAACTGTTCCTCCGTAGCGTCGGGGCGACCGAACAGGATGTTGTCCCGGATCGATCGGTGAAGAAGGGACGTGTCCTGGGTTACCATGCCGATCTGTGCTCTTAGCGACTCCTGCGTCACCTGCGAGATATCCTGGCCATCGATCAGGATACGGCCGGACTGGATATCGTGAAAGCGCAAGAGAAGGTTCGCCAGCGTCGACTTGCCCGCACCGGAACGTCCCACGATCCCGATCTTCTCGCCCGGCTCCAGATGGAGGGACAGGTGGCGCAAGACATCCTTGCCGTTGCCGTAGTCGAAGCTGACGTTCTCGAAGCGGATCTCCGGCACGCGGACCTGCAGAACCCGTGCGTCGGGCAGATCCTTGAGGGCCACCGGCTGCGAGATGAGATCGGCGGAGTTTTGAATTGTGCCGATGTTGCGCATCAATCCGTTCAACTGCGTCATCAGGCGGCCGAGGAGGAAGTTGAGCCGCAGCATCAGAGCCAGGGTGAAGGCGACCGCACCCGAGCTGATAAGTCCGCCGAGCCAGAGGTGGATGCTCAATCCGGCCATGGTCACGATCATGATGCTGGACAGGAGCGCCATCGATGCGCGCACGCCCGTCAGAAGACGTGTGAACCGAAGGATCGTTTCCTGAAAGCTCTCGAACCCCCGGCGCATATAGCCGTCATTGGCTTCGTCGCTGCCAAAAAGCTTGAGCGTCTGGATGTTGGAATAGGCGTCGACCATGCGTCCGCTGATCATCGATCCAGCCTCCGCTGAGAGCTTCGCGTTTTCGCGGATCCGGGGGATGAAGTAGCGAGCAAGACACCCGAAAAGAACGAGCCACAGCAGCACGACAAGCGCCATTCGGAGGTCGAGCTGAGCCACGAGGACGAGGGTCGAGACCGAATAAATCAAGACGAACCAGACGCTCTCCATCAGCGTCGTCAGGACGTCTCCTGTCGCCTGCCCTGCCGACCAGACCTTGTTGACGATACGACCGGAGAAATCGTTCTGAAAGAACGACAGCGACTGGCGTGACACGTGCAGGTATGACTGCCAGCGAACCAGGTTGTAGAAGCCGGGCGTTATGATCTGCTGATCCACAAGTGCCGTCAGGAAGGCAACTGCAAAGCGACCGAGCCCGATCACCACCGCCATCAGCAGCAGTTCCCTGCCGTGCTGCGCAATGAGGCCATTCCATCCATCGGCGGGCTGGATCGTGTCAAGGATATCGACAAGCCGGCCTACAAACCAGAACATCGCCGCTTCCACACCAGCCGCCAATCCGCCAAGCACGAGCATGGCGAAGAACGGTGCCTTGGCTTGGCGCACATAGTACGAGACGAAGGCAATCAGTCCCTGTGGTGGCCTGACGTCATCCCGCCTCTCGAATGGCTGGATCCAGTTCTCGAAGAAGCGGAAGATGGCTCTGATCATGGCCACGATATAGTCCACCCCATGAGTGCGGCAAAGGGCAAGGCTGCTTACATTTCCGTCAGGGAGAGGCCACGGCGCCGGAAACGAGATCGGCAGCCGAAGCTGCCGATCCGATCAGTTGCGAGAATAGGGGCTGGAGCGCTCTCAGAACTCCGACCAGTTGGGTTGCGCGACCGCGGCTGCAGCACCGCCGGAGAAGGCGGAGCGGACACGCATCCCCAGAGCCCGTGCCGGTGATGCGGCAGGCTCGTGAGAAGCGGATGTCGCCCGGAGCTCAGGCTCGCGCTCGTCCAGCTTGAAGCGGGAAAGGAGCTCCCGCAGCGCCGCGGCCTGCGTGGCGAGGCTGTGGGTCGCCGCCGTGGTTTCCTCCACCATGGCCGCATTCTGCTGCGTGCCCTGGTCCATGTGGTTGACGGACGAGCTGATTTCGGTGAGGCCCGTTGACTGCTCGCGGCTGGAAACGACGATAGAGGCCACATTCGTGTTGATCTGCTGCACGTCCGCGACGATCGACTGCAGTGCCGTCCCCGTCTGCCCGACGAGATCCACGCCGTCACGAACGCGCTCGCCCGACGTGGCGATCAGCGTCTTGATCTCGCGCGCGGCATTGGCCGAACGCTGGGCAAGCTCACGAACTTCCTGGGCAACAACCGCAAACCCCTTGCCCGCCTCGCCCGCACGTGCCGCCTCGACACCGGCATTGAGCGCCAGCAGGTTCGTCTGGAA
>DASYHX010000159.1:0-2189 GCA_035998065.1 Pseudorhizobium sp. | reverse complement strand
CACAATCCATCCTGGCAAGCCTCGGTCGGAGACGTCATACCAAGGACGGATCTTCCTGCCGCGGTTTCCTTGAATAGTGCCGGCTTTAACATCACCCGCAGCCTCGGCCCGGCCATCGGCGGCGTCATCGTGGCAGCGGCGGGGGCAGCTGCGGCCTTCGCAATAAACGCGGTCAGTTATTTTGCCTTGATCTTCGTGCTCTTCCGGTGGAGGCCGAACCTGCCGAAGAACCCGCTTCCACGCGAGAGGCTGGGTGGCGCCATTTCTTCAGGCCTGCGCTACGTCGCCATGTCGCCTAACCTCGAGAAGGTGATCCTTCGCGCCTTCATCTTTGGCGTTTCCGCGGGATCAGTTTTAGCGCTTCTTCCGATTGTGGTCCGCGACATCCTCCAAGGCGGGCCGCTCACTTATGGCATCATGTTTGGTGCGTTCGGGGTGGGAGGTATCGTCGGAGCCTTCCTCAATGCCCGCATCCGCGAGTGGCTGAAGAGCGAGCAGATCGTTCGCGTCACCTTCGTCGGCTTTGCCCTGAGCGCGGCGATCATCGGCCTCAGCACGAATACCGCGACGACCTTCCTGGCCCTGGTGCTTGCCGGCATTTGCTGGGTCGTGACGCTGTCGCTGCTCAACACGGTGGTGCAGCTCTCGACCCCGCGTTGGGTGGTCGGTCGTGCACTCTCGCTCTACCAGACGGCTGCCTTCGGGGGCATCGCCGCCGGGAGCTGGCTCTGGGGCTCTTGGGCGGAGGCAGCAACGCCCTCCAGCGCCCTTGTCGCTGCGAGCCTGCTGGTGCTGGGGGGAGCGGCGGTGGGTCTGCGTCTGCCCATGCCGGATTTCCAGTCCCTGAACCTCGACCCCCTGAACCGCTTCGTGGAGCCGGCGCTTGGCCTGGAGATCCAGCCGCGAAGCGGTCCAATCGTCATCCAGATCGACTATGAGATCGGCGACGAGGACCTGGAAGAATTCCTGTCACTGATGTCGGAGCGGCGCCGCATCCGTATCCGCGACGGTGCTCGCAACTGGGGCCTGATGCGCGACCTGCAGAACCCGGAGATCTGGACGGAAACCTACCACGTTCCGACCTGGGTCGAGTACGTCCGCCACAACCAGCGCCGTACGCAAGCCGATGCCGAAACAACCGATCGAATCCTCGCGCTACACCGCGGCGACAAGGTCCGTGTCCACCGTATGATCGAGCGGCAAACGATCCCGGCGATGCGCGACGATGTCTTCCACCAGCCGCACATCGATCCTCATTGAGGAGTTACTTCAATCTTGCCTTGAGAGACTGCTCAGGATAGCAGGTCGGCTGCAGCCCGTTCTTCGCCTGCCAGTCGCCCAGTGAGCGGCGGGTCTTATAGCCGGCGAGCCCATCCACCTTGCCGACGTCATAGCCCTTGGCGACCAACGCCTTCTGCATGGCGAGGACGTCGGAGCGCAGCATCTTTCCGACATTGCCCCAATCCGCCTGAAACGCTCCGCTGCCATAGGCGATGCGGTCGGCAAGATTGCCGATGAAGAGAGCATAAAGGTCTGAGTTGTTGTACTCCTTGATGACGTAGAAGTTCGGCGTGACGATGAATTCCGGTCCATGTCGTCCTGCCGGGACCAGCATCATGCCTTGCGCCTGCAACTCGTCTGCTGGAAATGGTCGACCAGAGATGCGCTCGATGCCGAGACTGGCCCAGGAAGAGATAGGCTTTGCCAGGTCGGGACCTTCCTGTGCGCAGGTGACAGAGGTTGGGATGCTCACCTCGTAGCCCCAGTCGCGGCCGCGTTGCCAGCCTTCCTGGGCAAGATAATTGGCAATGGAAGCCAGTGAATCCGGGACCGAATCCCAGATGTCGCGGCGCCCGTCGCCGTCGAAATCCACGGCATACTTCAGATAGCTGGACGGCATGAACTGCGGCTGGCCAAGCGCACCGGCCCAGGAGCCCATCATCCGCGAGGCGGAGATATCGCCGCCTTCGATCATGTGGAGTGCTGCAATCAGCTCGGAGCGGAACATGTCCTTCCGCGTCGACATGAAGGCCTTGGTGGCAAGCACCTCTATGGCGGAATGCGGCAGCTTGGCGCGACCGAAGCCGGATTCGCGGCCCCAGATGGCGACAATGATCCGGCCCGGCACGCCGTAGGTCGCCTCGACCCTCCTCAACGTGTCGGCGTACTGTCCGGCTAGGCTGCGACCG
>DASYHX010000071.1:0-7257 GCA_035998065.1 Pseudorhizobium sp. | reverse complement strand
CCGCAGGGTTTCGCGGTCGATTGGGTCGAGACCGTCGAGGACGCCGAGCTGGCGATGAAGGTGGCGACATATGACCTGCTACTGGTCGACCTTGGCTTACCCGATGGAGACGGCTTGGACATCGTCCGCCGTTCCCGCCGGAACAAGAATGCGACGCCGATCCTTGTCCTGACCGCCCGAGGTGGCCTCGACGATCGTGTCACCGGACTCGACGCGGGCGCCGACGACTATCTGGTGAAGCCGTTCCAGATTCCCGAGCTCGCGGCGCGGTGCCGTGCCCTGCTGCGACGACCCGGGGCGTCGCTCGGCACCCAGCTCGCCGCGGGCAACGTCGTGCTCGATTGTGCCTCACGGTCGGCCGAGGTGGGCGGCGTCGCGATCGACGCGACGCCGCGTGAAATCAACCTGCTCGAGGTTCTGCTCCGCCGCGCCGGACACGTCGTGGCCAAGCCGGCGCTCGAGAACACGCTTTATGCGATGGATGCGGAGGTGACGCCCAATGCGCTGGAAGCAGCGGTATCGCGGCTGCGCAAGCGACTGACCGCGGCCGGGGCGGACGTACAGGTCCGCACTGTGCACGGCGTCGGCTATGCGCTGTTCGCGCCGAGCGTATCCGGTGAGTAGGACGGGCACCGTCCGGCCGGGGCGACGGCCCCCTACGCTGTTCCGACAGATCGCGGCGCGTCTGGCGGCGTTCACGCTGCTGTTCGCAGCACTCGACGTTGGGATCGTCGTGTTCACCTACAGTCACCAGCCCGAATCGCTCGCGCAGGAATTGCTGACGCTTGAAGCGGCGAAGGCTCAGGCAGGCGGCGTGCTGTCGCCCGACCTGCTGGCCGGACCACCGGGGGCCGAATCTTGGTCCGCGCGCTATATCGAACCGGGATCGCCCGAACTCCGGCGGGTGGGTCAGACCGGCATCGACGGTGCGTCGACGCTGGTCGACTGGACCCGGCGCGAACAGACGCCTCGCGGCTATCGGATATCGGGCGTTCGCGCGATCGATCGCGGCAGCGAGCGGCGATGGCTGGCGATGCAGTTCGAGGGCGACGGTATCCGCCCCTATGTTCCGGTGATCGTCAACGAGATCATCCAGCACGTGATGCTGCCGCTGATCCCGTTGTCGCTATTGCTGTTGCTGTTCAACGTCTTCGCCGTCCGCCGCGTGCTCCAACCCCTTCGCCATGCCGAGCACGAAGTGGACGCGCTGGAACCCGACAACACCCTGCTTCGCCTTTCTGAGCCGAGTGCGCCGCGCGAGGTCAACACGCTTGTCAGCGCCGTCAATCGGGCGCTCGGCCGGCTCGATGCAGCAATGGCGACCCTCCGGGAGTTCACCGCCAACGCCGCGCATGAGCTGCGCACGCCGTTGTCGATCATGCAGCTATCGCTTGATCAGCTCCCCGCAGGCAGGCAGCGGGACGAACTGCGAGCCGATGCGCGGCACCTGACCCGCCTCGTCGAACAGATGCTCGATCTTGCCCAGGCCGACGCGCTGGCCCTCGATGGCCACGTGGCCATCGATCTCGCCGACATCGGCCGAGA
Source organism: Pseudorhizobium sp. (assembly GCA_035998065.1). Lineage (GTDB taxonomy): Bacteria > Pseudomonadota > Alphaproteobacteria > Rhizobiales > Rhizobiaceae > Neorhizobium. The sequence goes on along the minus strand of DASYHX010000071.1, from coordinate 5,712 downwards.
CGTCGTGGCCGCGATGGCGCCAAAGGTGTTCGCCGCGCAGCGTGATCTCCGCTTCGAGAGCTTCGGCGACACGCAGGCGATCGGGCACCCCGAAGCGATTTTTCGCATCTATCGCAACCTGATCGACAACGCGCTGTCACACGCGCCTGGCGTTACGCCTATCGACGTGACCGCGGGACCGGGCCCACAGCTGGCGGTCCGCGATTACGGACCTGGAATCGCTGAGGTCGACCTCCCTCACGTCTTCGACCGCTTCTGGCGCAAGGATCGCCGCAGCTCTGACGGTGCAGGACTTGGCCTTGGCATCGTTCAGCGGTTGGCCGAGGCGCATGGTGGAACGGTCAGCGTTGAAAACGCTGCGGGTGGGGGTGCTCTGTTTCGCGTCCGGCTCGAAACCCGACCCTAAAATCGTGCAGCAAATCGCCTTGTCAGGTCTTCGTCAGGCGGGTCCCGCAACGCATCCAGCGTGACGATACCGTCCATGAACCGCCGCCCCGGGCCGCCATCCAACTCCCTTCCACTCTGCAGCTCACCGAGCCCAAAACACTACAGGATTGCCAATGATGAGCGACGCCAACGATCACGCGCCAGGAGAACACCATCTCGTCCACCGCACCGGCTGGCTTCGCGCCGCGGTGCTCGGTGCCAACGACGGGATCATTTCCGTTTCCAGCCTGATCGTCGGTGTCGCAGCCGCGCCCGGCTCGAATGCGAGCACGGTCCTTGTCGCGGGGATTGCAGCATTGGCCGCAGGCGCCCTGGCAATGGCAGCGGGCGAATATGTTTCGGTCAGTTCGCAGGCTGATACCGAGAAAGCCGACCTTGCGCGAGAAGCCGCCGAATTGAAGCGCTCGCCTTTGAGCGAAACGAGGGAACTTGCCGCAATTTACGAAGGGCGTGGAGTCGAGCCATCGCTAGCGATCCAGGTGGCGGAACAGATGATGGCGCATGATGCGTTGGGGGCACATCGCCGTGATGAGCTTGGCCTCGCCGACGACGGCGGTTCGCAGCCGATGCAGGCAGCGGTATCCTCGGCCTTGGCGTTTGCCGCTGGAGCGATTCTTCCCGTGATCGCTGCGTTAGCGCCGCACGGCGCTGTGCTTTATGCGGTGCCGGCAACAGCATTGGTGCTGCTCGGCGTGCTGGGCGCGCTTGGAGCGAAGGCAGGGGGCGCCCCGATCGGGCGCGCCATGATCCGAGTGGTCGCATTGGGCGCCCTTGCGATGGGGACGACAGCTCTGATCGGGGCCTTTACCGGGACCGTAATTTGAAACTGGTTCGATTCCTTTGGACCAAATCCTGACACATATGAGGGGACCGCTGGGCATTCCCGATTAGGAACCAATGACGGGAATCCAGCCGCGCCGATCGCGCTGACGGCCGCCTGCGGGTTCCGCTTTCCCAAAACCTGTTCCCGATTTACAATTCCCGAAACTACCGATTTTGACGGGGAAACGGGAAAGATGCTGATCGGCTATGCGCGTGTCTCGACGGCCGATCAGGATTTGACGCTGCAACTGGATGCACTGGCGAAAGCCGGGTGCGAGAAGGTGTTCACCGACAAGGCGAGCGGCGCGAAGATCGACCGGCCGGGGCTAGTCGAGGCGCTTGGCTTCGCACGCGCCGGCGACACGCTGGTGATCTGGAAACTCGATCGGCTCGGCCGCTCGATCCAGGGTCTGATCGCACTGGCCGCGGACCTGTCGGAACGGGGGATCGACTTTCGGTCACTGACAGACGGGTTCGACACATCGACGGCATCGGGCCGGCTGCTGTTCCACATCCTCGCCTCGGTCGCGGAGATGGAACGCGAGCTGGTGAAGGAGCGGACGATCGCCGGGCTGGCGGCAGCGCGCGAGAAAGGCAGCACGGGGGGAGGGCGCAAACTGGTGATGACGCCCGACAGGATCGACACGGCCCGCAAGCTGCTCGCCGTGGGCGAAAAGCCGGCGCGGGTTGCGAAGCTGCTGGGCGTCGGCCTCTCAACCTTCTACCGGCAATTTCCGGCAAGTGAGCGGGAGGATCTAGCAGACGCGGTGGGCTAGGCGTAACTTGTTTTTACGGGTGGATGATCTGAATATTGGGAAAATACTTCAGGAAGTCATCTTGGTTTGTTGTTACAAGCGGCACGCCCTCTACCTCGGCTAACGCTCCGATCAAAAAGTCGGGGAGCACGTTCGTTTTTACGGGTTCGCCAGGCGCGCGCTTCTTCTGTTTGTACGCTTTGTACGCTTGACCGGCCTTAAACAGGGCATCGTCGCTATTTCGAAGCCGCTCAAGCGCCCACTCCGCTATCGCTGTGTCTGTCTCTTCTCGCGACTTCATGCCTGCCGCCAATTCACTATATACGATATCGGCAATTACGAGGGGGCCTTCGGCTCGTCGTTCTTCGATTTTGGCGACAGACCACGCATGATGCGTCTCGCCATGATTGATCGCCGACAGAATAGCGCTGGTGTCGAGGAAAGTGGTCATTTACCTCTCGTGATCCTCATCAATTCCTCGACGGACATTGTCGGCGTGACGTTCGCATCGCTGAGACGCGTTAATGCGCGCTGGGTATGAGACCGTATGAAACCCTGGAGATCGAACGCTTCTAGCTCATCAGCATCGATGACCTCGAATCCGGCATACCTAGCCAGCATGGCGCAGGCCCTGGGAATCGTCTTCAGAATACGTGGATTAGAGGGATGCACCGCCCCCTGAGGCCGATTATCGTTCGCCGCGAACCATTGAACATCCGGGATCTTGAGTTCGGTCCGCTCTCGGACATGCTCATCGGAGAACCTCTCCCTACCGCCGCAAGCAGCATAAAGCGCAACGAGGTGCTTGGTCGCGAGATCTTTTTCCAGACTGCGAGCGCCGGCGATCTGAGCGAAGCTGGATCGCGTCAGCAGCGTGCCATAGCGTTCCGCCTGAACATGCTCACCGTCCAACTCTCTATCCTCAATGAGCCGATCGAGAGCCAAAAACAGCGCATCAACCCACCAACGCTCGACCCTCTTGCTGGAGAAATCTGAAAGATGACCGATATCATAGATATAGTTTAGGTTTGTAGATAGCTTCCTAGCCGACTTCGCCTTGTATCTAGGACTTCCCGCTACGTACCGTTCTATATCGTCGGCGGAGATACGCTTGGTGTTCCAGCTATATTCGCCGGCGACTTTGTCTGAGACATAGTTGTTCGCCCACAGAGCCGGCCGACGCTGGTCCGCGTCTGCCCCCGTCCACCTTCCAACATAGCTGAAGTTAAGAGCGAAAAGCGCCAATCTATCAAAGTTTGGCGTATGCGGTGCGGTTAGCGCCTGAAAGACCAGCTCGTCTGCAACAAGATGATCGACGCCATCCTTACTTTTATTGAAAAGAAAGAAGTTTATCGGGATATATTCGGAGTGCCCGGATTGGGAGACACGCTGACGGAATATGTCACGTGGTACATCTTCCATCTGACCGCCGAACCCGATCCGGATGCTTTCATACAGCTCCAACAACCCGTTAGCCGGTGGTCCCCAGCTAAAGTTCTTGGTGAAGCTACCTGGCTTCCAGTCCTGCTCGCCAGCAGCCATGCGGTATCAACCGTCCCCCTCGTATCTCGCATCGACGCGAGCTGGTGGTGGCAGGCATACGGGGCTCGCATCTTGGAGGCAATCCGTGCCACCTGGTCAGATCGGAATCGGCAGCAGCGCCGTCAAGCGTTATCAGGTGAGCATGTTTGAAGATCTGGCCGAACGCGGCTTTCAAATCGAATTTCACAGCCACGCAACGGCCATCCTTAGCGTCGATTTTCCCGACGCGATCGGCGAGCTGGAGACAGCGTTGGGCGCGCTGTCCATCCCGATCGAGGAGATCATCGGCTCGGGTGGCGGCGAGACAAAGGGCACCCAGCGGTTGCGGCGCGCACTGGCAGATCTGGGCTGGCACAAGGTCAATTTCACGATCGACAAGAGCATCAACGGGGTGCGCCGGGAGTCGATCTCACATGAGGTCGATCACGTCCGGACCTTCCCTGATGGTCGGGTAATCGCGCTTGAGATCGAGTGGAACAACAAGGATCCGTTTTTTGACCGTGATCTGGAGAATTTTAAGCGCCTTCATGCCGAGGGAGCTATCAGTGTCGGAGTGATCGTTACGCGGGGCGCGAGCCTACAGAACGATATGGTGCAGTTAGTCCGCCGGTTCGCGGAGGAGCGAAACTTCGCCTCGGCCGACGATCTCAATGCGCTGGGACTAACCCCCACACCCCGACAGCGCGCCGACGTGACACGGCGGATGCGCGGCGGGTCCGTTCCCTTCACCGATGCTTGGCCTCAGAGCTTCGTCCAAGACAAATACGGTGCAGCCACTACCCACTGGCGAAAGCTGGAGGACCGCGTGCATCGCGGCGTTGGAAACCCGTGCCCACTCCTACTCATCGGCTTGCCCAGCTCGATCGTCACATTCGAGCACCTCGACGTTGAGGCAATCGCCGAAGGTGACGAGGCCGAGATCGGAGGAGATGCTTTTGAGAGCAATCTAGGCACCGAAGACCCATCCGATGACTACGACCCCGATCAGGAGCTGCGAGAAGCACAGGCTCTCAGGGCAGAGCAGGAGAGGAACATCAAGAACTGGGAAAACGACCAGCCATGATTCTACTCCGCTGCCACCGGCAGCGGAGTCCTGGAATTATGCGCATAGGTCGGCCACGACGGAGCATACTCCTCGTCGGCTTGGTTGCCCCACACTTTCCAGCGAGGCCGGGTTCCCCGCGAGAATAGCTCCAAGAAAGGACCGGGGCTGCATTCCTCAATGAGTTGATACTGTTCGTCGGGCTTGCGGCTATGCTCGCGCTTACGGCTTTCGAGATAGTTAACCTGTGTGCGGCCCGGATCGAGTGTACGAGCGTTCTTGCCACGAACACCGAAAAGGATCAGTTCCGTCACGTTCCTAAAGTAGAAGCCGACACCACGCCCATCAGACCCACCATCCTTGCGGATCTTACGCCAAACAATATTGGATTTGTATTCAAACCCCCACTCGCGCATCACGCGAAGGCCATCGGGTAATAGGGCGTTTGGCACCCATAGATAAAGGTGTGCGGTGGGAGCAATGCAATCTTGCACCGGCAAAGCGCAGATATCGTCTAGCGTCATTGTGCCGTAACGATTGAGGCGCCGATGCTCGGGAGCAACCTTCCCGGTACGGTTCTGAAATTGCCAAGGTGGATCTGCCAGCACCGTTTTAAAGCCACCACCGCCCGCAACATCGAGCAGGTCCATTCCCGCTGCACCATACGCTGGTGACTTCTTGGACGCTTTGCGCTTGGACTCTGACATTAGGCTGCGTCCTCACTCGTAATCGATTTTGATGCCCGGCCGACGTAACCGCGCAAACCCCGCCGGATGACTTGGCTCATGGTCTCATCGCGGCTGTCAGCGACCTGCTTTGCCCGCTGTACGAGCTGCTTTGGCACTCGTACCGTCACAACAACATCGTCTGCCATCTGCCTCTCCGGCGTACACAGTATGTTCTAGTATTGCATTGTAATACGCTGGGCAAGCCCGAACCGCTGGCTGCCGAGGGTGCCGCCCAGAGCAGAAAGGTAGACCTTTCTACCTCCGATAATGGCAACCCGTGTGCGCCATGGCGAAAATAGCTGACTCTACCCGCCTCCTGATGCCGCGTTCGCGGTCGCCGAAAAGCTCAAGGAATGATCGATCAGGCGGCAACGCT
>DASYHX010000024.1:0-4577 GCA_035998065.1 Pseudorhizobium sp. | reverse complement strand
CGGCTTCGACATGTTCCCGTTCGCCATGCTGATGGTGCTCGTCGTGCCGGGACTGCTCGCCTTCCTGTTCGGCTGGTTTGCCTTCCGCTCCCGCGTCAACGGCGTCTACCTCTCGATCATCACCCAGGCGATGACCTATGCGCTGATGCTCGCCTTCTTCCGCAACGACATGGGCTTTGGCGGCAATAACGGATTGACGGACTACAAGGACATCCTGGGCTTTCCGGTACAGGCCGCAGGCACACGCATCGTGCTGTTTGCGATGTCGGCCATCATGCTGGCGCTCTGCCTGCTGATCGCGTCCGCCATCGTTCGCTCAAAGTTCGGCAAGGTGCTGGTCGGGGTGCGCGATGCCGAAAGCCGCGTCCGCTTCCTTGGCTTCCGGGTGGAGAACATCAAGCTCTTCACCTTCGTTGTTTCGGCAATGATGGCGGGCATCGCGGGTGCGCTCTTCGTGCCGCAGGTCGGCATCATCAATCCCGGCGAATTCGCTCCTGCGAACTCCATCGAGGTCGTCGTCTGGACAGCGGTCGGCGGGCGCGGCACGCTCATAGGCCCTATCATCGGAGCAATCCTGGTGAACGCCGGCAAGAGCTTCTTCACCGGCGCCTTTCCAGAGTTCTGGCTCTACGCGCTGGGCGGTCTGTTCATTGCCGTCACGCTGTTCCTGCCTAAGGGCATCGTCGGAACGATCCAGCAGAGATGGAGCGCACGCAAGGAACTGAGAGCGGCGGTGGAACGCGAAAAGGGCAGGGATGCCGACCTCCTGCCGCAGGCGGCGGAGTAAGATCATGAACACGATTGCCGAAACCAGATCCAAAAGCCTACTCTACCTCGACAACGTCTCGGTCTCCTTCGACGGCTTCAAGGCGCTGAACGCGCTTTCCTTCGTGGTGGAGCCGGGCGAACTCAGGGCCATCATTGGCCCCAACGGCGCCGGCAAGACGACGATGATGGACATCATCACCGGCAAGACGAGACCCGACACCGGTACCGTGCTGTTCGAGGACGCGATCGATCTCACCAAGCGGGATGAAGCAGACATCGCTCAGCTCGGCATCGGCCGCAAATTCCAGAAGCCGACGGTGTTTGAAAGCCACACCGTATGGGACAACCTGGAATTGGCGCTGAACCGCTCCCGCGGCGTCTTCGCCACGCTGTTCTACAGCCTGACGGCAGAAGATCGAGGGCGCATCGATGAGATCCTCGAGACGATCCGCCTCACTCATCGAAAAAACGAGCTCGCCGCCAACCTATCGCACGGCCAGAAGCAGTGGCTGGAGATCGGCATGCTGTTGGCGCAGGAGCCGAAGCTTCTGCTGGTCGACGAGCCGGTGGCCGGCATGACCGATGCCGAGACCGCCGAAACGGCCATCCTGCTGAAGGAGATTGCCAAAACCCGCTCCGTCGTCGTGGTCGAACACGACATGGGCTTCATCCGCGACCTCGGGGTTAAGGTGACTTGTCTGGCGGAGGGATCGGTGCTGGCGGAAGGATCAATCGACTTCGTTTCGAACGATCCGAAAGTCATAGAAAATTATCTGGGGCGCTAATCATGCTGACCGTCGAAAACATCAACCTGCACTACGGCGCGGCCCAGGCTCTTCGGGGTATCTCTTTGACCGCGGAGATGGGCAAGATCACCTGCGTGCTCGGCCGCAACGGGGTTGGCAAGAGCTCGCTGCTGCGCGCCATCACCGGACAGCACCCGGTCAGCGCCGGAACGATCCGCTTCAATGAGGCGCCGCTGAACGGGCTGGCACCTTATGCACGCGCGAGACACGGCGTCGGCTATGTACCGCAAGGGCGCAAAATCTTTCCGCTCTTGACCGTGCAGGAGAACCTTGAGGCGGGCTTCGCGCCATTGTCGCGCAAGGAGCGGTTCATCCCGGATGAAATCTTCAGCCTGTTTCCGGTCCTCGGCAGCATGCTGAAGCGACGTGGCGGCGATCTGTCGGGCGGGCAGCAGCAGCAGCTGGCGATCGGGCGTGCCATGGTGATGCGGCCAAGAATTCTGGTGCTGGACGAGCCAACCGAAGGCATCCAGCCGTCGATTATCAAGGATGTCGGCCGTGCCATTCGCTATCTGCGCGATTCAACGGGCATGGCAATCCTGTTGGTGGAACAGTATCTCGACTTTTGCCGGGAGCTTGCGGATCAGGTTTATATTATGGATCGTGGCGAGATTGTGCACAAAGGACTTGCCGATAGCCTAGATACGGCCGAAGCAAGGCGACATCTTACTGTTTAGGGGTAAATATTCGCATAGGTTCTATTCATCTAAATCGTTTTAAGCATTTCCGGCTCATGCTATTACCGCGTCGGTTTCAGAGCACACGGCAGACGGTGATGCTCTCCTGCAACTCCTAGAGAGGCGCTCGATGGCATTTGCAAGCATGGTTGGTTCTCGCGCTCTGAACGCCCTTATCCGCAAGATTGCGGTGGGAGCTCTTTTCTTGGCGGGCGGCTCTGGTGCTGCTCTGGCCGCCGGTTGCGGCCAGGCGCTGGAACCGGGCCGCCATGAGTTCAGCATTCAGTCCACCGATGCCCTTCGCTCTGGCATGTATTTCATTCCGTCCTCCTACACCGGCCAGGAGAGGCTGCCGCTGGTCTTCGACTTTCATGGCAGCGACAGCAATCCCAACGGTCAGTTGAACCGGAGCTCTTGGGATAAGGTAGCGGAGAAGAATGGCTTCGTTGTCGTGGCCCTTCAGGGAAGTCTGCCTGGGAATTTCGAAGGCACCTATGCCTGGAACGTTCCCCTCGTCACACAAAGGGAGGGTGGCCTTGACGAGGTCGGCTTTATTTCTTCTGCGCTTGGTCAGGTAAAGAAGGACCTCTGTGTTGATCCCGTTCGGATCTATGCCTCCGGCTATTCCGGCGGCGGTCGCATGCTGTCGCACTATATCTGCAGCGGACACGGTGACTTTACGGCGGCAGGTTTTGTTCACTCGCTGCGGGCGGGGGCCCCGGTCGAGGTAGACGGCACGTGGCGTCCGGGCGACTGTTCGCCTGCCCGTCCGATCTCGATCATGGCCTTTGCGGGCGAGAAGGACAATGCCAACCCCTATGCGGGTGGCGGCAAGTCTTACTGGCAATATGGCTTCAAGACGGCCATCCAGCGCTGGAGTGAGCTTGCCGGCTGCAATGGTGGGGCCAAGGTCGAAAGCGCAAGCGGCGTCACCTATGGCCTCTATGACACCTGCAAGAACGGTGCTCGCATCGCATCCTATGTCTTTGCCGATGGCACCCATGCGTGGCCGAAGCCGAGCGCCACGGAAAGCGTGCTGGCGGCGAACGCCGACGCGCAAGCGGGTATCGTCAAGGTTGCGGCCGCTGCAGCCAAGCCTTCCTTCAATCCAGGTGTTGATCCAGCCGTGCGGATGTGGGACTTCTTCCAGAAGGCTGACAGGTCGGACGTCGTCGCCACGGTGGCACCTGCTGCCGCCACGGCAAATGTAACCTGCACGGCCACAACAGGCGCCGAAGAAGGCGCTGATCCGCAGGGGAACACGTGCAGCAGCAACCAGCAGCCAATCCAGGCACGCCGCAGCGCGCAAGGGGCAAAGGGCGCCTTGTAACCAAGCTCTTCGACGGGCGCACACGGCTCGCCGAGTTTTACCAGGAGGGATGCGCGAAAATCCGCCTTCCCGACACCTTCTCGCCCGAAATGGAGGCAATCCTAATCAATACGTCAGGGGGACTGACGGGCGGTGACGTGATCGAATGGTCCGTCGCCGCCTCTGCTTCCACGAGGCTCACGGTCACCACCCAGGCGAATGAAAAGGTTTATAAGGCCGCCGCCGATACCGCCTCGGTCACCACGCGAATCTCGGTGGGCGAGCAAGCATCGGTGTGTTGGCTTCCTCAGGAAACGATCCTCTTCGACCGGTCTGCGCTGAGCCGCCGTCTGGAGGTCGAGCTTCAGGAGACGTCCGAATTTATGGCCGTCGAAGCCGTGCTCATGGGACGCCAGGCAATGGGCGAAACCTTGAACCGCGGCCGCTTCCAAGATCGTTGGCGGGTCAGGCGGGCGGGCTGCCTCATCCATGCAGAAGAGATGCGTCTTGACGGGGAGATCGACCAATTGTCCGTCCTCCCTGCCACCTTCGGCAGCCAATCGGCCTTTGCTACGATCCTCTATGTTGGACCCCTGGCAGAAGCTCTTTTGCCGCGGGTAAGGAACTGCCTTGGGGACGCTCTTGGCGGAGCAAGCCATTGGCGGGGAAAGCTGGTGGTGCGACTGATCGCTGCCAACGGCTACGAACTGAGAAAAATGCTGGTACCGGCAATTACCGTATTGCGTAATGGCGCGGCGGTGCCGAAGGTCTGGAACATCTGATGATTGCAGGACGCACATGAACCTCACGCCGAGAGAAAAAGACAAGCTGCTGATATCGATGGCCGCCATGGTTGCGCGGCGCAGGCTGGAGCGGGGCGTCAAGCTGAACCATCCGGAGGCCATTGCTCTCATCACGGATTTCGTCGTCGAAGGTGCGCGTGATGGCCGTTCCGTCGCCGAGCTCATGGAGGCGGGTGCCCATGTGATCACCCGCGATCAGGTGATGGAGGGGATT
>DASYHX010000007.1:0-2326 GCA_035998065.1 Pseudorhizobium sp. | reverse complement strand
GCGGCAATGGTGACGACATCCTGGCCCGTATGGACGAAGAGCTTGTCCACTTCACGAAGCAGTTGCGCAGTGCCGAGGCTCGCGCCGCATTCGAAGCCTTCATGAGCCGGAAGGGCTGAGACACTTCCGGCTCTGCCACATGGTTACGTCCTACGGCCCGACGGGATTGATGTCATTCACGAAGCGGATGAGGTCGGCCATGGTGAAGTGCCCGTCCTGCTGGCAAGGCAGTTCCGGCTTCCAGTTCGATCGGCGCCACAGGAAGGATTCGGTGTCGCCGTGAACCATGCCGAGGAAGGTTTCGGCGACAATGGTGGATGCCATCGGTCCCAGCCTCTGCCCCTGGTGGTGGTGCTCCGCTTCTTTCAGCACATAATACCAAAGCGGCGTTGCCTCGTGCAGTCCGTGCTTCTTCGCAGCCGCCCCATCAGAACCTGCTGCCACTTCCTCCGGCGTCATTGGCTCGATATTCATCGCACGACAGATGGCCTAGCCTGACGGCAAGCCGATCTGCACGCCGCGGCGCAGATTGCGGAATGCAAGATTGGCTTCCCGCTCCTCCTGCTCGGATGGGTCTTCTCGCAAACCCGGGAGCTTGTGCAGCGACGGTGCGATGAACGGATCGAGTTTGCGCGAGAAATTGAAGCCGAAATCTGGACCACCTTCCCCCTCGATATCGAAAAACCGCCGCCAGTCGATCCCCCAGTTGGACGGCAGTTGCTTTTGAGGTGACGGCGGAGGTTCAGCCGGCTCAGGTGCGAGTTCTCCGACGATCCTCCCAGATTTTCCGGTAAAGAAGAAGAGAAGGCCGAGCGTGCCGTTGGCGAAGGTGCCGGGTTCTGGTCCGAACACCCTGTTGTGGCTGTAGGTCTCGCGGATCATCGAATGACCGAGCCGATAGCAGGCTGCAGCAAACTCTGCCGGCATGTAAGGTCGAAGCTTGAAGCGATAAAAGCGGCGGCCGTCCTTGTTGATCCGGTTGATCAGCCCGGGTTCCGTCAGCCGTTCGACAAAGTCGAAGAGCACGATCCACTGGTAGTGCCACGTCACGATGCGGCGGGCCTCCAGGAACAAGGCCGGTCCTTGCAGCGATGATCCGCCATCCTTCAGCCAGTCCACCACGGCGTTGTGGAACTTCAGCATCAGCAGATGCACCTGCGCCACCAGCAGGTTCTCGTCGTTGGGCTCATCGAAGATCAGCGCATGCCCCGCCTGGTTGCGCGGTAGGTCGTTTGGCTGAGGCGGGATCTGGTTTCCATTCTGATCCGGCGACCCACCCGTGCGGCCGATCAGCAGCTTCGGCACGATCTTGAACGTGTCCTGGTCTCGCTGATAGAGATAAGGGTGGATCCCTGGCCCATCGCCGTAGAGCGAATCCAGATCCAGTGCGGGCGTTCGAAAGTTCTGCGTCGCCTTCGGGTCGGCCTTCTGCTGGTCGAGCGGCGTGGTGTCCAGCGTGATGTCGTGGTCGATGAATTGGCCAAGATAGGTATAGCCGGCCGGGATCTTTTGATTGTCGCCGCTCGTATCGGGATTATCCCCCGGTTGTCCCGTGTCTCTCATCGCTTTGGCGAGTTCGAAAAGAGCATCGTCATCTGCATGGAGCGGTAGAAGGTGCGGGAACATTTTCCCGAACTTGCCGGGATCTCCAATCCCGTCAAAAGAATGCAGCGTTTCGCGCTTCATGCCGCGAACGCCATGGCCATGCATGGCAATGTCCGTCATGAAAGTCCCCCTGATGATACAGCCAATGGTTACCTCCCTGTCGAAGGCAATATCTATGATTGCATCTGGGCGAACTGTCCGCAACCAACCGGTGTATCAACCGGAACGACATAGATGGTTGTAGTCTGGCCGGAAGGGCTACCGCTCCAGCAGGGCGACTGCCTCCACATGTGTCGACCAGAGAAACTGGTCAACCGGTGTGACGGAGCGGACGGCATATCCGCTGTCGACGAGGATTCGGAGATCTCGTGCAAGCGTGAGCGGATTGCAGCTGACGGCCGCAATCTTGCGGACACCGGACCGTGCAAGTTCCTTCACCTGCACCTCTGCTCCGGCGCGCGGCGGATCGAAGACGACGGCGTCGAATACCTTGAGTTCCTGCGCCGTGAGCGGTCGCCGGAAGAGGTCGCGTTTTTCCACGCTCACGGGCTTCAGGCCTTGAGTATTGCGGGCAGCATGATCGAGCGCTTTCAACGGCTTCTCCTCGCCCTCCACGGCATGGACGCGCGCCTTCCTGGCAAGACGAAGAGCGAATGTGCCGGACCCGGCAAAAAGGTCTAGCACACGCTTCGCTTTTCCCATGTGGGAAAGCACAAGCTCC
>DASYHX010000583.1:0-25711 GCA_035998065.1 Pseudorhizobium sp. | reverse complement strand
CTGCTTTTTCAAATAAAGATCAAACCAGGCGATTAGCTCATCGTAGAGATTGCGTACATTTGCAGGGGAAAGCGCAATAGAATGGTTCTCTCCGTGATAGCGCAGCAGGCGCGCCGGCTTTCCTTGCTGATCAAGCAATGTAAACATCTCCTCGGCTTCGGCAACGCTTCCCCGTATGTCGAATGTGCCGTGCGCCATGAGCAGCGGGGTATGGATCGTTGAAGTGTACATGATGGGCGAATTGGCCGCGTAAATCCCTGGATCACGATAGGCCTGTGCTGGCATGCGCATGGCAGTCGTCACGATCGTGGGATTAACTCCCTTGTCCTGAGCAATGCCTGGCCAACCGTCGCCGCTGCGATCAAACGCTCCGTACGTCGTGTGCATGTCCGCGATCCCATCGATAGCGGCGGCTGCCGCGAAGCGGCCGGTTTGCGTAACAAGGGAGTAGGTAGCGTAGCCGCCGAAACTCTGCCCAAAGAGCCCGACACGTCTCGGGTCGCTCCCTTCCAGTTCGATGAGTTTGTCCACAGCCGGCAGCACCCCTTCTTTCATATGGAGGTAGGGGCCACCGGATAGCTCCTGTGCGCGCGGCATGGATGGGACGAGGACCGTATATCCTTTCGCTGCATAAAGTTGAAGGTTGTAGATTCCGGGCAGAAGGCGGTCATCCCAATAGTCTTGCTTGCCCCGGATCATGGTGCCCGGATAAACCCAGACCAAGACTGGGTGGCTTTGCCCTCGACGGTGTCCGGGCGGATGGATCACCAGGGCCTTCAGCGGTGCTCCGCCTTCACTGACATAATCGATCGTGGAAATTGCCCCCCAGTCGATGGAGGCCAGATGGTGGTTGACCCGGAAAAGCTCCAGCGTCCGATCGGTGCCGGCCGGCCTTCCTTGTAGCACCACCCCCCGATCAGTCAGTTCCCGCCATATCGAACCGTACCTGTCCTGAGCGAGAAGCTGTGCGCCTGAGGGTAAATCAAGACGCTTCGACTTGGTCGGGGGAGAGGCTGGACGCGGTTTGCTCCTTTCCGACAGATACCACCAAGTTTCGGTTCCCTCGCTGGCTGAAATCTGCCGGCCGCGTATGAGCAGGGAGCTGTTTTTGAGCCATCGGGCAGAGAGCTCGTGGTCAACCGGACCGGCGTCCCAAGTCCGATCGACAAAGTTTGGGGCGACGGAAGAGACTTTCCCGGAACTTGCATCGAGACGAAACACACGCACGTCGCGGGTACTGCCGGACGCCCGCGCGCGCAAAAGCAATGCGGTACTGTCAGGAGACCAGTCAAGCAGGTCCAGTGGATAGCGTGCCTCTTCCGGCACCGTGACCCGGCGCGGGGGAGACTTGGCGGTAAGGTCGATGAGGATGAGCCGCTTATCCGATGCGGTTTCATCGTTGTTAAGAGGTTTCGGCCCGACTTCCTGCGGCGGGATCACGCCAGCAGGGGCCAGGACAGCCGCTGTTTTGCGGTCCGGGGACACCACTAGGGAGAGCATTCCGCGAAAAGGAAAGGCTGGGACGCTAGCCAGAAGCTGCCGTTCGCCACTCGCTGCATCAATCAGCGAGATTTCCACCTGATACTGTTCTCGTGTGCCAGAGAGATTTTCTCTGCCGCTGTCGGCGACGTCGACGGTGCTTGTCGTTCCATCCCGCAGCGTTTGGGCGACCTCACCGGCAAATTCCAGTGCGCGCGTGTTCTGGGTGAGCAGTGAAGAATTCTGCCCGGCGGGCATCTGCAGGACGAGCAACCTGTGTTCGTCGAGCCAGAGAAATGGTGCGCGTTCGCCTGCCCCCTCCGAGGGTGTACATCCCAGCGACTGGCGCTTCGCGTCTGCTCCTCCACGCAAGTCCAGCGCATTAAGCGGAGAGCCGTAACGCGTCATGGTCATCATGGGCTGCTGCGAAATGCGCCGGATCCCGTCTGTAGCGCGGGTCCACATGTATAGGCGAACGGCATCCCCGCCATGTGGCTCGGCTCCTTCGGGGCGGGTCGATAGAAAGGCGATCCTTTTACTGTCTGGACTCCACTGCGCGCACCAGTTTCCTGCCGCTGCCGCATGCCCATCAGTGAGGTTCCGACGGTCAGACCCATCTCGCCGAACAAGCCAGACATCGGCGCGGGACGGATCCACTTCATAAAAGGTGCGACCGGCCACTTCCCCCTCTCCGGCTGGCCGTTGCACAACGACAGCAAGGTCCTCTCCATCGGGAGAGGCGGCGACCTGCTCCATAGCTACCGTGCGAAGGACATCGTCTATCGTCAGGGGGGCCGCATTTGCCGTTCCGGAGACCAAAGTGATGGCCATAAAGGCCAGTGAGACGTAAAATGATCTGCGCATGCCCCAACTTTGATCCCAGCAGTGAATATGGCCTATCAATAGAGGCGCCTATCTTTTTAAAGGCAAGATTTTCGGCTTGTTGCCACCGAGCCGGATGTCACCACTACAGATCGCAACGGTCACTGTGCCGGCGGTGATTTCAACATAACGATATTTGCGTCACTGCCCCTTTTCGAAGAAAGCCGTTCATAAGCTTGGCGCCAACGCGCCGCGTCGCGCTCGGCATTCACGCGAGCATGAAAGTGCCCGGCAGCTTCGGCCAACGCCATCTTGAGTTGCTTCCGGGTCTCGGAAAGTTCGGCTCGTAAATCGATGATGGTAGTTGCTGTCCCACGCGAAGCATGAGGTTTTGCCAGCTCCATCAGGCGGTGCTTGACGGTTGGATAGGTGGTATCTCTCGTTGCGATCAATGTCCGAGACCGGCCAGCCTCGAGCGCCACATTCGAAATGTTGATCGCAAGCCTGCCAGTCTCCTCTTTCCTTTTCTTAAGCGCCGGATGGGTCGGTCTGCCGCTCACCAAGCGTTCGATTGCCATCAAGAAATCGGTTTCGATCTCTGCTCGTCTCCTATTCTCTGCCATCCACCGCCTCCATATCGACGCGTGCTTCCAGCGCACCGATGTCAGCGCCAATCGCAACAAGTAGCGCACGGGCTTGGGCAGCTCGATCGCCGATGACCCGGAACGTGTCGCCGTTACCTGCGCGTACCGCGGCTCGGAAAGCCGTCATGTTGGCGAGGAAGCGATCCTCCCAGAAAGTACGGTGTTTTGAATCTATTACGAAGGATGGGCAGCCGGCGCACACGCCGGGCTCCCGTGTCTCATAGTTCGGCTCTTTATTCAGCCAGGAAGATGTGCCGGCGAGTTGGTGGCATCTCATCGCCTGCGGAACAAGGGGGAGGCATTTGCCATGGGGTGCGAACCACAGCCTGATATCATATTCGAACACGAGAGAGATTGCATTGCGCCACCCTTCGCCTCCGCCTCGGACGCCTATTTTGGTGCGCAATTCTTCAATCGAGGCCTGAAGTTGGTCGCCCATGCGCCCGGATACCAGCGTTTTGCCGGTGGCAAGTTCGTACAGGAGAAGCGCGGTATGTTGGCGCTGCGTCGTGGACAGCGGCTCAATCTGCAGAAGATTGGTGCCCCAGTAATGCCCTTCGGTCATCGCCTGGCTGATATGGTGAAAATGCATTTGCACTGCCGGAAGGAGGCGAGGATCAACACTCAGGGCGAAGTTTGCATAGAATTTTCTGAATTGGTGGCTGCGAATGCAGCGGCCGTTGGTGTTCTTGTACGGGACAAGGTCATTATCTTCGGCCGGATGCTCCGATTGGTTGGGGAGTGAAGTGAAATCTACCCACTCTTCGACAAAATCACGCATACCTTTCAGAAGGGACATGGATCGAATTTGGGCTACAGATGCCGACCTGACCGGCAACCCTCTGAGGTTCGTGAATTGTACCAGGAGGCGATCGGACCGAAGCATCTGCCGGTAGCGTGCAAGTAACTGATCCAAAATGATGATTGCCCGGACCGGCAGCGGCAAATCGGACGCCCCCTTCGGTCGCATTCCAGCAAGCCAGTCGACTTCTCTAGGGGTGTCCTCCATCTTCGAGATAACAGTCCGGATCAGGAAAATCTCGTTCAACCCAGTGAAGCTGGGTACGACGCGCACGCAACGCGGCAAGCCAGATTGGTCATCCATTCCAGCAGGAAGCCCACAAATCTCAGATATCCGCATGCCGGTGCCTGCTTGAATGGTGATCGCTGCCGCATTGCGTACGGCCAAGAGCAATTGCCTGAAGCGTTGTGCCGGGTAGATGAGTTCTCCGCGTTCGTTCGTGATGATCTCCAATCGATCGTGCCAAGGCTCTCCTGTTTGGGGATTCCTGCTGAATATGAAGGCCTTCAAGGCTTCGCCTCGAAGTTCCTTTTTATACACCTCGGACGTTCCGGGACCGGTGTGATGATCGGTCGGTTCGCGATCATTGATGGCATCGCATTGAGCCTGCAGTCTCAGGACGTCATCTGTGGGTTGGCCCAGGAAATCAGCGGCCCTGTTGAGAACAGGAATGGCAATCTCGTCAGGCAGCGGCATCGTGTATCCGTCCGCCCTCGCAGTAACCTCCCTAGCCATCTCGATGGCGCCTCGCCCTCCCCATGGAATCTGCGGCATCGGAGCGATGCCTGCCGCGGAAAGTTCCCCACGCTGCTGCCACAATGCGATTATGGGCCGAAGACGAAGGTTAGCCTGGGCTTGACTTAGGTCATCGCCGTCGGAGTCTTCGGCAAGGGAGTAAGCGAGGTCGTCACGATATGATGCGAGCGCTGCAGGATCGAGCTGATCCGGTTTGTCATAGCTGTTTTGAACCAACCAGGATGCCAAGTAACGTAGCCCGGTTGAGGTGGTCGACGCAGAACCCGGTGAGAGAGGTTGAGCATTGTTACCGGGCGAAGCAAAGAGCGACCATGCGAGACGACGCAGCCAGTCGAGCAGGTTGTTATGATGTTCGTCCAGCAGATTGCGACCATCAGGGAGGATCAGATCCCAAGAGAGCATGCTTGCCGACGAAGGGGCGCCAGGCACCGGATTGTCGAAGAACCAGCGAGCATCACCCCATTTGCTCGACGGGGATACTGGCGCATCGCGAAGATCTGCATCATGGCGCAGGTGGAGCCTGGAGTTGCTCGACAGGGTCGCGAAGGCCGTCATCCGACGGTGGGTAGCTTGACGTTCAGCCGCGAGGCTGTCGCGGCGATCACAGGGTCGACAAATTGCAGCAGAGCGTCGACATCTAGGAGGATCGGCGCCCAACGGGCGACCCAGGCCTTTGGTCCAACACTTGGCTGGGCCGCATATATCGCCTGACGCAGCCCCTGGTACAGCGCCACATTGGCAGCCTTCCCAATTTCTGCCGCAGCTAATGGGCAGCTGGGGCAATGGCCATAAGCATTACACAATCGCCCACGGCGCTGCCCAGGCAGTGGGCTGTCCATAGGGTCAAGGCAGATGAAGCCGGGCGTTGCCGCGCCGCGATCCATCGCGGGTGCAAGCAATCTTGAGCGCGGGTCGATAACACCATGAGTCTCACGCCATCGTTCACGTGCAAGGAAAACTTCTCCAAGTCGCTCATTATACCGCTGGATTGTACCGTTAGAGGTATAGTGGCGCCAGAGGGTCTGCGGATCTTGCTGTTGACCAACCGCGCGTGCAGCGAGGATATCACCGGTTGTCACCTGTATCTCATCGAGAATGGTCGGGCGAATTTGGGCCAGATAGAACGGTTCCAACCCATGGTCCTTGATAAAACTGCGCAAGGCGAGGCGCCATTTTGAATCCTGGGTATCGCGGTCGTCGCGACCGAAGGAGGTTACGCGCTTGTCGCCGCGCTCTGGTACGAACAGAAAGACATGATCCTCATCGCGTGGGTCAGTAATGTGTGGACGCAGACGTTCGGTCAGACGTCTCAGGAGGTCGAAAAGCTGGGCGGCATTAGTACCGTCTCCGGCAGTCGCATCCAATGTTGCGACCGGATCAGTGGCAGCCCTGGGTTTGCTCCCGACAATCCGAACGAACTGCTGCCCAAACCGATTCCCGAATGCAATATTGGACCATTCGAGGCTTAAGATCGTGTCGCTGTTGAACGCGGTCGCGACAGACAGGAGCAGAACGAAAGGAACGAGGTCGCGGCCGCTGGCGTAGAAATAGCCTGCGGTCTCTTCGCGGCCAAGAATCCGAGCAGCGTTCCCAATAGCTGTGTCATGTCGACGGATAACTTGAAAGTTCGGTATAACTCCCGGGTACATGCACTCCAATGCGGCGAGGCACAGGCCCTGGTCTTTCCGGTATGAGCCGCCGAGACAAAGAGCTTCTCTTCCCTTGGCGAGGAGATGTTCTCCTCGCTGCAGCCGCCCTGCAATCGCAAATACCTCCCCTTCGGCAGCCGAAATGATCCGAGCGAGATGATCCTTGGAAAGCCGGGGCCTCGGGCTGGTCTTGCGCGTTCGACCGACCCACAGGTTTCTCGGCACGTCGGCGATCACCCCTTGCGCATGCAAACCCCAGCCCGGATCATCCCGTAAGGCTTCCACGATTGCGATCAATGCGTAGAAACGAGCGGATCTCACTGAAGGTTGGAGGAGATTCCCGTGCCGGCTAGCTTCGTCGCTGTTCAGCCATGAGATAAAGGTCAGCATCAGGGATTTATCGAAATCAGCCAGTGTAAGATCGGCCCGTCCCGTTTGCTGGAGGAATCCGAACCACCCCACGGCTAAGTCGCGCTTTCGATGAATCTTCGTTTTATCAGCGTGTGAAGCACCCCAAAGGCGGAACCCGTGAGTGATGGGTTCGATCAATCGGGGATGATTGTTGAGAAAATCTAGTTCAATGGAAAGCGGAGGCAATCCGGCGCGCGGAAAGGTGACGATGGTCTTAGCCGATGAAGGTGCCGGAAGATTGCGCCGCCCTTCGAATGGAACGAGGCTGCCGGGGGCTTCTGCCTGCTTGCGCAACAACGCTGCAATCGATGGAGTGCGAGGGCTTCTCAAGGTTCGATCCCCAGCAATCGCCGAGCGTCGAAAAAATGTCCGTGCTGGCCAAATATCTCGACAAATGAGAGATAGGTGTTGATCGTCGTTGTCAGCTGCGCGTGACCAAGTTGGGCTTGAATCTTCTTCCACGGTTCAGGATTACCGTTCCGCTTCTCGAACCAATAGGTGAGCACAGCATAGGTATGTCGAAGATCGTGGACACAGTGACTGGCCCTCTCGCGTACGAATATCTGGCCCGTTCCTGGATCGGTGACGTTCTCCTTTAGTATCAGGTTGGTACGAAGGCATGCCTCCTCGATCACCTGCTGGAAACGCCGGTGAGATATCGGGCGACCTGGCGCATTGGCTTCCAGCCCAGACAGGAAAAGATTTGGAGGTTCGGCAGCGCAGTTTTCTCGGGCAAGAAGAGCAGCAGCGCGCTCTGTCGTAATGTACGTCAAAGCATCGAGGACGAGCCAGTTCGGAACGGCCACCATCCGCCTCTTGCGCCCTTTACCGATGATGGACAGAGGCTGCTCAGCGGCGGGTGCCGCTCTATCCGGTCGCATGCTTTCAATCTGATAATGGGTGAGTTGATGGATCTCGTCGTTACGAAGGCCAACAAACAGGCCGAAATCGCCAATCAGTCTGTCACGACATGGACGTGGATCAGATACTTGCTCCGTTGCCCGCGGCCCCAGAGCCTGCAGAAATGCGGGAATCTCCGCCGCCATGAAAGGGCGTATCGTCGATTTGTGGGGGCGCCGCTTCGGTGCGAGATCAGTCCAGTACCGGGGTCGATCAACTCGACCGAGATGCGACAATGCCGAACGATCCAGTGGCGGCCGGAAAGGTGACCATGTCGAGAGCTGGCGTATGGAGGCGTCGCTGTGCCACCCCCATTCAAATGACCGCTCATAGAATGCCGCGATCACAGACATACGGTTCGCAATGGTTCCAGCTGCATATGGACGCTTGGTCAAGGGCGAGACACCGGTCTCATACATCTCGCGATAGGCAACGAGTTCCGGGCGGCCAGCAATGTGCAGATCCGGAATGCCGAGATCAGCAAGGAACTCGATCCAGCTCGCCATAGCGAATGCAGCATCACGCCAAGTATGTGGTGACGCTCTACGCCCACTCTCAACATAGTGACGGCGGATGAAGAAGGTCGGGAACTCGAGCAGGCGTAAGGTCTGGGCGTCAAATAGGGCCGGTTCTCCCTTCTTGAGGCCGTATGCCGCCGGCCCGTTCAGAAAAACGAGCACATCCTTCGGCAAAGACGCAAGGCTGAGACGGCTCTCCAAGTGGCACCCCCTTCGCGTGTAGCCAGATTACCCGGATACCTCGTCCGGCGAAATGCGCTTGCTGTCAGCCGGTCTCAGGCCGCCGCGAAACGCACACCAGAGGGATCACTTCATATTTTCTCGAGCAGCGAAAAATAGGGCGGCCAGTGCTTGAACCGTTTGGGCACATAGCGAACGACCTCGTAGGGGATCCCTCGCTGGGCCATCCAGGCGGCGATCATCGCCTGATACTCGTAGGTTTCCGGCTTTTCAGTGCCGGTGTCAGCGGTCAGGACGAGATCAGGTAAGGAGCCGCGCGCCTCGAGCTCGACAAGAATAGCCGTGCTGTCGACGCCGACGCCATAAGCAAGCACCGTCGGGCCACGCCGGGAAAAATCAATGCGATCGATGATGCGCTGAGCTGCAGGATCGCTCATGCATGCCTCCGTGGTAGAATGGGATGCGAGGGGCGCCTGGAGATGTTGGCCAGACGCCGCCTTGGTGCGTCAGCGAGTCAGGCAACCAGAGCCATGGGTTCTGCCGCAGGGGTCAAGGTCAGCTCTCGCCGCAATCTTGCGGCAAACCGTGCCGGGTCGAGCAGATTGATGAGCGGTGCCCGCCGGTCGCGATCACCCCAATGGTCATCCCGGCCTCGGACCCGGCAGTAGGTCACTTCCTCGCCGGGAAACACGATATCGAGCGACAGGCGGACCCTGAGCTCGTCCCCGTGGAGAATGATTTCACCCGACTGCGCCAGCGTACCGCGCCTCGCGGTGAGGGTGTATCCCGAGTCCGGCAATCCCAGCGCATCCGCGAGGGCGCGGAGCGCCACCCGCCCCTCTCGATGGAAGGCCCGTTTCGCGGCCTCGTCATTCGCCACCCCACGATAGGCGAGCGTCGGCAGAGCTGGGACAAGGCGCAACCGATCGATCGCGGCCTCGCACTGTTCCTGCAGGGCATCGATATCCGGAGCAGAGGCGCAGACCGAGTGGAAGTGCCGCACCAGCAGGATAACGGCAGGATCGCTTTCAATAGCGCAACCCGCATTGCGGGCGTCGGTGATCGCGGCCTGCACCGCGTGCAACGTGGCTGGAATTGTGGTGAGCGCGCTCGGGTCGAGCGCCTGCTGAAAGCGGTAGGCGACGTCATAGGTCATCGGGCATCTCCGGCTTCAAGCTCCCATCGAGCTCGACCGGCCTCTTCCCCCTCCCCTTTTTCCCCGACGCGCCGGTGCGTTGCCATCGCCGCTGGGGTTGCCCTTGAAACGACACGTGGAGCCGCCATAAATTTGTTTCGTTCGCGCGGCGGTGCCGCTCGCTGAACCCGTCGCCGGAGATCGAGAGAATGGAGTTTGAAGAGTTAGGGTCCAGGGCAGAGCTGGCCGAACTGGAGGCCGAGCTTAATCGCGAGCGCTGCCAGCCCGATAGCAAGGTGGCGATATGCGACCTTGGTGCGTCAGACGACCTAAATCCACGGTACTTCGTCGCGCGGATCGACGGAAGGCATGCCGGCGGAGCGACCTTCACTCAGACTGATGACGGGGGTTGCGAGCTTCACAAGCTTTACGTCCATCCGGCGTTTCGCCAGCGCGGCGTGGGCGCGGCGCTGGCCGAAAAGGTAATGAAGATCGCCTCCGAGCTGAACTATCCGGAAATCGACATCGAGATGTCAGGCGACAGTCTCGAATTCTGGGATCGATGGGTTGGAGAGCGGCCTTTTGAATATCACGGCACCCGTCAATTCTCGGTGATCCTGAAACCCGGTGGACCCTCAACGGAGGGTTGACCGGTCAGCTTTGTTCACGTTACGTTCAATTCGAACGGAGTGATTCCCATGAAAGCTACGATCTTCCACGACCATTTCGACCTTGATGTAACCCTGCGGGATGCTTCGCTGGATCCCCACACGCGCCCGACCCGCCGCATGATCGCCGGAGCCTCGCTTGGCATGTGTGTCGAAGACGCATATTTCTCGGTTCGGGAGCTGCGTGAGGCCGTCCAGTGGGTGCATGAAGGCGAGATTGCTGGGAAGAAGCGTCTGGCCGCCATTTTGGGGAACGATGGTGCCGACGATTTTCAGCGCTGCATCTACTACTGCCTGGCCGGACGCGGCGTCGTCGCCATGCTGGACGATCTGATGTGGCTCGAGGATTTGCTGGAACGGCGAGGCCGGGTTGCCGGCAAGCTGATGCGGGCAAAGGGTCGCGCCATGCCGCTGATCGATCCTTATGTGTCCAAGGAGCCCGACGGACCCGTCGGCCGAATTGACGCCGATTTCAGGCAGGGCCCGTCCTGGTATCTGGACCCTTCCCTCGCCGACTGACCCGCGCTTCGCATGACAGGCGTTCGCCGCGGCGCCACTTTGCCGGCTCGATCCATCGACCGGCATGCATGCCCGCTTCGGCTTTTTTCGCCGTTGCGAACGCCCGCTGGTATCGCGTGGCACGATCGGGGTCGCTCTTCAGATACTGTACGGCCGGGACGGCGAGCCCGGCCGCAATCAGCCGCTCCCCCAGATCGACGCCCGAAACCTCGACTGTCGCCACCCGGCGCCGATAGGTCCGCCCACTGGCGAGGGTGATGCGCACCTCCTGGTCACGAAGCGCACGGGCCAAATAGTCCTGAGCCGCCTTGCCACACGGCCACCACCCCTGATCGTTCGCGCAAAGCTGGCGCTTCTCGGGCGCATCGAGGCCAAGCAGGCGAAAATCGACGGAGAGTGTATCGCCGTCAATCGCGCGCGCCGCAGCTGCGAAACTGGCTTGGTCGGCCGTCCCCTGCGTCGGCTGCGAGCAGCATCCGATGAGAAAGAGCGGCAACAACAAGGCTAGACGCACAGCAGGACCTCGACTTCATCGTGGCTCGAGGCCTCGGCGGCGGCACGATAGGGCTGGATTGGATTTCCAGTGCGTATGATGCAGGCGCGCTGGCCGGAGATAAAGATCCTGTGCGCAACCCGCTCTGCATGTGCCCGGCTGCACAGCAAGGCGCGCTTGGCAGAGAGCGATGGATCCGGGTTTGAAACAGACATGGGCGGCCTTTCGGTTGAAGATGCCGTAGTGGCGGTCAGCAGAAGCGCGTTTTATGGACCCGGGTCACCGGCACGATGGTCCAGTCCCGTTGCATCAGCCGTGAGATGCGGTAGCCGCGACCACTTGTCGGATCGCGTAGGACCGTGCGGCGCCCCCGCCGCTCCACCAGAAACTCGCTCCCTTCATGGCCGTCGGTGAAGGTGATCGTCGCGGACAACCGAATACGGTCGCCGTCGGCCAGTTTGCGCGACTTTCGTTCGAGACTGGCACGGCACCGTCGGCGCCAGTCCAGCGCATGGGCGTTCTCGGTCGCGGTCAGCAGGTCGAGGATGGCTGCCGGACACTCGGCCTCATAGGGCCCCATATTTTCCGTCATATCCTTGTACCCAAACACGAGTCCTTCACGGTCGTGGGGGTTCCAACGGACCAGGCATATGATCGCGATAATCTCGCCGCCCTGCCTGTTCGTCATGACCTGGGCGGCGGCGTAGTAGACACGGTTCTGCGGGCAGGACGAAGCGAGTACCCGCAGTCCGGTCGTACCGCCATCATCCAGCGCCCGCTCATAGGTGAACTGCGCGTCGAGATAGGCACTCGCGGACGCATGACCGCCAAGCGATCCACGTTGCATGTAGAGCCAGCCCATTACACGCCCTCCCGCTGTTCGCTGGGCGTTGCCATGTCCTCATCCGGCGCATCGCAAGATGTACCTCCGAAGGCACCGAGAAATGTTATGGCCTGCTCGGCCTTGGCGGCGGCATGGATGATGGCACTCTTGTCGCCCCGAAGGATCGACAGCCAATGGCTCACATAGCTCGCATGGCTTTGATGAAGTTCGTTGGGGAGACCAAGCTCCGCGCAGCCCAGACCTGCCCCGATCTCGGCCACAAGTTCCTCAAATGCGTAAGCCTGATCGCCGAAGCGCTTGCCGAAGGTGCGCGCAAGGCGGCTTGCATGTCCGCTCCAATGGACCGTCTCGTGCAGCCGCGTGCTCGCATACAGATCCATGCTGTCGAAAGATGACGGCCTGGGCATTTGGATATAGTCGAAGGTGGGGCTGAAATAGGCCTCGCTTCCGCCATGGCGAACGGCTGCCGGGATCGGTTCGAAGAAGCGATCGATGACGGCCTGTCGCCCTGAGGGGGTGGGCTCGGGATCCGCCAAGGGCGCGGCATAGTAATAGGCGGGGAGCCCGTCGATCTGGTCGGCATTGAAGACGATGTAATGGCGCAGAAAGCGAATGTTCTTTTCGACCGATGCACCTGTCACCACGTTGGTCTCGGTTTTCTTGAACTGGGAGAAGTAGACCGACACCGCCCCCCGCTCGCCCTTGCGGACATGCCCGCCGAGCTGCTCGGCCTGGCGGAACGTCATCCAGTAGCGCGAGGTGTAGCCCTTGGCGTCGCCCAAAGCCCACAGGTACAGGGTGTTGATGCCAGTATAGGCGGTTCCGCAATGTCTGAGCGGACGTAAGCCCTGCCCCGGGGCGCCTCGCCAGGGTCGCTTCCACGGGGGTACGCCCTGTTCGAGCTTCTCGATGATGAGATTGGTGATTTCGGCGGCAACGTCCCGCCGGGCACTGGTGGGTTTCGGCATGTTAGGATCCGATCGGGATACAAAAAGGACCGCTGGCGCTGCATCGCGCCAGCGGTCCGTTGGGCCAGAAGGTGAAATGCGCGCTCAGACGGCGGCGATCATCTCGTCGGGAGCATCGAGGAGCTCGTCGCAAGCAGCCTCTTCGCCCGCCTCCAGTGCGGCATGCGCCTCCTCGCTCTCGGCCTCGCTTTCGGCGTTCTGGTCATCCTGCGGATCGTCCTGCGCTGACGCGGTGTCGAGGAAGCGCATCGCATCGGGCACCCATTTGAGCGCCGCCTCCTTCACTTCAGCCTCGACCATGGCCTCGCCCGCGAACAGCTTCTCGCAGGTCGAGGAGATATCGGGCTTCTTGGAGGCTGCGTAGCGTCCGGAGACAGCCGGACCGCCGACATCGTGCAGCAGGCTCAGCAGCGCCGCCTTGGGCACCCGATCGAAGAAGTTGACCGAAGTCGGACGCCACCAGGCCGCGACATCGACCTCCATGATCGTTGCGAGGCGGTTCTGAAGGGCGTTCTGCGGCACCGTACCGTAGCCATCCTTGGCTTCGAGCGACATCGCAACGATATAGGCGAGCCATCCAGCCTTCGCATCGTCATCAAGGTCGCGGAACGCCTCGAACCGCGCGACCGGATCGGCCGCTTCGGTCCAGGCCGCCTCCAGCCCGTCCTGCGCCTCCGCCAGGAAGGTGCGCGCGATCGTAGCGGGCTGCTCGCCGACCACAGGGTCCTGCGGAGCCGATGCGCGGATCGTCGAACCATGTTTGGCAAGATACTGGCGCCGCCCATCCACCATGACGAAGATGGCGTAATCGAGCGCCAGCGCCGGATGCTGGATAAGGTTGGCCGCCAGCACGTCGCGGCGTTGCATTGCCAACTCCTCGAAGAGCCGCATGCTGAGTGCCTTTCCGCCCGGAGCAACCGTGTCGGGACGAGGCGTCACGGCCTCGCGCTCGCTGCGGCCAGTGGTCTCGCCGTCAGCATTGCCGCCGTCATCACCGGTTTCGGCGGTGTCATCCAGCAGTGAACCGCTTTCGTCGAGGCGCAGGGGCTGCTCGCTATAATAGGCGGTATCGAGCAGCAGTTCGCCGCGCTGCGTGAGGGTTAGGAATGCTCCGACCAATGGCCGCAAGGCATCCGGCAACACGCTGGGTCTGTCATGCAGCCCGCTGCGCTCCTCAGCGAGCCGGTCATATTCCGCGTCGAGCTCGGCAAAGCGCTCTTCGGCGATGTCCTCGTCGTCCATCTCGGACTGGATCGCTTCGAGCCGGGTGTCGATTGCGTCGAGGTGCAGCCGCTCGTCATCCGTGAAGGGGAGTTGGGGCAGCATGACCCGATAGAGGCCTGCGGCCGCGTTATAGGTGTGGGCACTCGCGATGGGGCGAATCCAGGCCAGACCGGTTTCCTCGCCGATGCGCTTGGCCTCCGCCTCCATCTTCTCGCCGCCGAGGCGCTGCGCAATTTCCGGGTTGACCCAGCGATCTCCTCCGTCGCTGAACAGGTCACGATCGACCGCACCGCCGGCGGCAACATAATCCGTCTCCCCAACCAGCAGCGCGACGGGATCATTGGCTTTCATCGTCTCATTGGCAATGGCCCGCCGGATTGCGTCGGCATTGATATAGCTGTGGTGGCTGTAGCTGTTGTAGATGAGGAGCTGCTTTTCGCGGTTCTCAGTCGATGCATAGGCCTTGGCGAGGTCGAGGGTGAGTTCACCTGCTGCAAGCGCGTCGAAGATCGGATCTGCGAGGTTTGCCAGGCGCAACCGCTGCTCGATGAAGCGACGGGTCTGCCCGAACCGCTTTGCGACCGCATCGACGTCGCCATCCACCCCAAGGAAGTGCTGGAAGGCCCGGCACTCTTCGGCCGGGGACAGCTTGAGCTGGTGGAAATTGGCCGCGAGCGAAGTCTCGCTCAGAGCCGCATCGCTGTCCTTGAGCACAAGAACGGGCACGTCGAAGCTGTCGGCGTCGATGGTGCCGCGCTCGGCGAGCAGCAGCAGGCCGCGCAACCGCCGTCCACCATCGAACACCTCGAATGTACCGCGCGGCCTGGCTGGCGTGACAAGAAGGTTCTGGAGAACACCGCGCGCCTCGATGTCGGCCGCCATCGGCTCGATCGCGAGATCCTTTTCCGGTGCAGTGCGGACATTGATGGGCGAGAGGCGAAGCTTCGCCAGTTTGACGGTCTGAATCATGAGGGCAACTCCTTCTGGCATCCGGACCAATCCGGACATCACCCTCGATCCCCCTTCCCTCTTTCCCTGGGCCACCTTCGGGAGGCTGCGAAAGGGCGCCGGGCGTTGCGAGCAGTCCGCGCTTCCAAAATTGGCGACGGCCGCCTATGGCAATGCCTTCTCGCGGAGACGCGAGCGGGGCGTGGAAACCTCGAAGAGCAAGAGCCGGTCTCGTTCAAAACCGGGTGGCGGGCGCGTATGTCCAGGCCACCCGGCTAAAGGCGTTCGCGCCTAGCTTGCTCTAGGTTTCCAACACCCGGTTCCGAAGCGACGACGCGCCATTCGGGCGCGTCGCCGGCTTCCAGGGGGGGATATGGACGCTCGCGATGAGAGGCCTTGGCTGGCCATCGGTTTGATGCGCAAGGCAGCGCAGATCCTCGACGCCGCAAATGCGTGCCATGCTGCGTCCCTGGCACGGTCGGCCACCATCGCAATACTCACCGACCTGGGGCTTGAGCCCGAGGAGGAGCTTGACCCGGACCTGGCCACTCTCGTGGTGGCAGTTCCGCTTAATCCAGGCGATTAAAGTATCTCGCGCGGCGACAGATAATTATCTTGCCGGACCAGTGGTAATCGACCCCTTTGGCCCCATGTAGAGGAACAATGAAGGGGGTGCCGGGTGTTCGAGAAAGTTGCAAAAAATCAGCACTATGTCTGGAAGCACTATCTTCAGGCCTGGACGATCGATGATTAACTGACGTGCCATCGGCAGCGCGATCGCCAAACGATCACCACCAATCCCAAAAATGTCGGCAGTTCACGCTATTTTTACAGAGTGGAGACCTTCTCGGAGCGTGAACTGGAGTATCTGCAGGCGCTTCCGAACCGATCGAAAAGCGAGCTGGCCCGGAAGGTCGCGCTGAATTTCATCCATTTTTTCACCATGACAACGCAGCTGCGTCGACTGATCGCCTCCCTTCCTCCTCGCGACGAGGAGACGCGGGCCAAAACCGAAGAGTTGCTGCTGAACGCCGAGCGCGGACTTGGCGAAGCATGGCACGTCAGCGTCGAGCACAAGGGCGCACCCTTTCTCGATCGGTTGCGTATGGGAGACGCCTCGTTCTGGACCGATGAGCGCGAAGCCTCCGATTTCTGCTTCTTCCTTGGGACACAATTCACGAGGACATCCCGGATGAGCAAGGCGATCTCGGCGATCGAACTGCCTGCGGGCCTCGACCTTGCGCGCCTCTGGCCCGTGGAGAGCCATCTTTGGGCAACGGACGTCGGCGCGGGCTTTACCGGTCACCGTAGAACAACCCACGCGACGATCCTTACCAACGACACGTCCACCCCCTTCATCACCGCCGATCAGCCGGTGATCAATCTGCGGCCGCAGGCCGACCCGATCTCGATATTCTACTATCCCGTAACGCCCACCATCGCGCTTCATCTGGAAATTGGCCAGCCCGACTGCCAGGTTAAGACCCGGGCCGTATCGCAGTTCGAAGCCGAACGTCTCAATCATGACATGTACCGATGGTCAGAAGATCAGCTCTACGGCATTGACGGAGCCTATCTCGAGGCGGTCGCCAGCCTGCCAAAAACAGAAGTTCTGTGAGCGGGCATTCAGGCGGACAGATTTTCTGCCCGTCTTTCCTTGCCTTCGGATATTTGACTTCAAGAGGCTGATAATCAACTTGTTTCCGATTTCGTTTCACCCTTTCAGACGCTACATTCGTTTCCCATCGCCAGAAGATGTACCCGGGGGGTTTTGCTTGAGCAACGATGATGACGAGGCATATCTGGCGGCAGTCGAGGCAATGCTCACGGCCGAAGGCATGGCAGAGGCTGCTGAACTGCTGCGCACGGCCGAAACCGAAGTCGTTGAAACCGGCTTTGACAACTGGAATGGTGGAACCCGCCTCTACACCGTTTTTCTGGGGATAGACCCGGCGGAATACGGGCGTCTCGGGTCCAAGCGTGACACGCTCCAGGAACAGATTTCGGCGCGGGTAAGGGCCGTTTTCGAACGGGACGACAACACCGGCTTCAGCGCGGCGATCCGCCCGCGCATTCGCGCCCGTCCCGACTGGCGCACCGCGCCGGCGACCCTCACCCGCCGGGCTCGGCGCAACATCATCGACGGTATCAAGGTCGATGGGGTTTCCTGGATGGGTGCGCTGAGCGATGTGGAGTTCCTCCAGCGCCTATGGGATCTCAAAGCCCTGCCATCCACCGACGACCGGTTCGACGATGCCGCCGGTGACATATGGCAACACCGGTTCAACAATGATGATTGGGAAGATGACTGGATCTTCGAAGACCAGCGCTTCAATCTGATCGACGGTTCCGCTGACCGCTTCCTCGCGTTTCTGGCCGAGATGGTCCACCCGGTGGTGCGTCCGGATCGCAACCAGGCCCTAGAGATCGTGCGTAACTTCAACGATCAGCTCCGTCCCGAGGGCTGGGCCCTGGTGGAAATCGAGAAGATCGCCGGCCGCCCCCGCTTCGTAGCAAAGGCGATCGCAGACATGGGCGGACGCGCGGTCATGCGTGCAAAGTCCGTTGCCGACGCACTCGATGCGGCCTGGATGCAGAAGGAGATCGAGCGGGTTGAGAATGCGATCGAGCGGGATCCTGCGTTGGCGATCGGCACCGCCAAGGAACTGGTCGAAAGCTGTTGTAAATCGGTACTGACCAAGCGCGGGGTCACCTATTCGAGCAGCGCCGACCTCCCAGCGCTCACCAAGCTCGTGGCCAAGGAGCTCGGCCTTGTTCCTGAAGATATCACCGATGCGAAGCGAGGCGCTGAAACCATCAAGCTGATCTTGCGCAATCTTGCTGCGCTGACCCAGTATCTGGCTGAACTGCGAGGCCTCTATGGTTCGGGCCATGGCCGTGACGGCCGGCATCGCGGGCTTCAGCCCCGCCATGCCCGTCTTGCGGTCGGCGCTGCGGTCTCGTTCATCGACTTTGTCACTGAAACCTTCCGTGAGCGCCAGCTGCGCGACACCGCCGCAGATAGTGCGCGGACCGCTGACGCCAGCGCCATTTCCTGACCACTGCCGCCCAAGGCCAACAAGAGGCACCTGCTTTGCCGACGTTCGAGCATCAGTTCACCGCCGCCAACGGCACCGTTACAACGAACTCAATCAGCCTTACCGTGCAGGATATCGAGAATGCCGGGGTGCTTGAGGTTCTGCAGTCTCCCGGCGCGACCCTTGGGCACTGGCAATTTCTCGGCGCCCTTCTCGACCCGACGGTCAGCAGTTTCAGCTTTCAGCAGCCACTCGGCCACGCCCGCGAGGTGAAGACTGCCATTTCCGGACTTTTCGGGCGGTTCGTAGCGCGGGCTTATGCGACGCAGCACCTTGGCCTCACGCATTTCGCCCATGTTCGTAAGCCGCCAATGGCACTGGGGGGCGTGATGCGAGGGCAGTTGAGGCGCGTGCCGTACCAGCGCGGCGACATGCCCGATTGGGTCGCCTGGGGCCCATCAGCCGGGATGGCGATCGTCGAGGCCAAAGGCTGCCACGACGGCAAAGGCCCGCAAGCTGCGCTGGATCGCGCTTACGTCCAAGCCAATCGCGCCGAGATCCGTGTGCGGGGCCGTCCTGCTCCCTTCAAACGATACGCAATCGCCACCCGTTGGGGTTTTACCAGCCCAAAAACCTCGGCGCCGATGCTCTGGGTCAAGGACCCCGACGAAGATGCCGAGATCAGCGCTGCTGAACAAGAGAGCCTGCAGCTTGCCATGGTGCGATGGCACATGGGCTCTCTTCTGGTTTCTCTGGGCCACGATGCCCTGGCCAAGCCGCTGCTTGAACTGACAGGACATCGCTTCAAGAACAGGGTTGCTGACGCGCAGCGACGGGCAGAAGCGGCCCTAGACGACACCGTCCCAATGGTGGTGGAAGGTGACATTGCCCCTGATACCCCTTTGGTGGGTGGCTATGTCGGCCGCGCAGGGCGCCTGAGCGCGACCCAGTTGGACGCGAGTGAACTTGCAACCCTTAACAAGCTCGGCCTGCGTCCGACATTTGTGGGTATCGAACGCGATGCCATCAAGCAGGCGATCGAGGGAACGGTGCGGCGTGCGCCCCCGGCCCTTGATGACGATGGCACTCTGTCGTTACGGGAGGGCGAGGATGGAGCGGGGAGCTGGGTGCTTCCGCTCGACGACGACGCGCGCCGTGTCCTTCCCCTCGACGGAGGCAGGTGAGTTGCCCTTGCCGGATTTTGATCTGCCTGACCGGTCGCTTCCGTTGGAACTGATCTGGCCGGCTGTAGGCAACCCGGTGGCGATCCTCCGTTTCGAACGGCCGACCCAATGGCGCGAATTTGTCGCGTCGATGGCGCTAGACGCGGCCATACCAGACATTGTCCGCCTGAAGTTCGAACGGGCCCTCAAGCTGTTCCTGTTGGGATGGCTCGACGCCGACCTCCTCAAGGGCGCCGAGTTGGTGGCACTGACGGCGCTCGAACTCGCGCTGCGCGACCAATATGGGAAGATCGTCGCGCCGATCGCAAGCCGGAAGATCAAGCCCGGATCGCCTGAGGCGATGATGGTGCCCGCGCCACGATACTCTTTCAAGGCACTACTGCGCTACATGGTCGAGGGGGACGGCCTTACGGACGACGCACTTCCGATGATCGTGCGCTGCCGCGGCACCGCGATCGGTCAGCTAACCGGATCGATGAAACCGACGCTTGATGAACGGCGCAATGCATTAGCGCATGGCGATCCATTCGACGGGATGCCGACGAGTGGCCTTGTCGAACTGGTGCGCGATCTCATCAGCTTCGCATATCGGGATCGGCTTGGAACGAGCCCCGGGCTGCCGCACAACGCCTCCTGACAGGCGATCAATCCTCCGCGGGGGCAAGAAGCCATTGATAGGCTGCATCTGCGTCGAGAAACACCTTCATGTGACCATAGCTGGCGGCGCGCTTTTGCTGGATGCTTTGGAGACTGGTTGTCACGACATAGGCGCGACGGTCCTGCTCGCGGAACAGCTCACGATGGGCGGTGGCAAAGCGATCGGCTAGCGACTGGGTCATCACGTTTGAATCTGTCAGGTCGACGAGGATCCGCAAAGGCTTTTGCGACCCCCGGGCTGACCTGATGAACCGCGCATAGTCGAGAAGGAACCGATCAGCGTCCGCGACCTCCCAGAAGCCGACCACGGTGCACAGGATGACGCCGTCGGCGGAGAGGTGAAGCGTGTACAGGCAATCGCCATTAGGTCGTTTGACGACGACATCGCCTAACCGCGAAGCGCTCTCGGCACTCATATCCAACTCCTCACAGGCCGCCTAGTTTGTATGTTCGTATCACAAATACAACGCACCGGAGAGTGAGACATTAGGCGAATAATTTACGCCTAATATTTCGTTATTAACTCTAAACCTCACTATCCGTTCGCGGTATTTCTGAATCGATACGCTAGAGAACCTCGCCCGTTCCCAGCAGCCTGGCGATGATGGCTTCAGCCTGATCGATCGGGATAAAAATCCGGGTGCGATACTGTATGATTTCGGTGAAGCAGCCGAGGGATTTCAGCCAGTCGAGCTGCCCATGCGGTGCTCCACCAATTTCGACCCTGGCCTTCCCGTTGACGAGTGCACGCTTGAGCGTCGCCGGGAAGGGGCGCGCTATTTCGACACTGCGTCCCGCAAGCACTGCCTTGGCGAGGTCAGAAGGCGGTAAGGCCTCGGCTCGGTCGAGACCGAGCTTGGTGAAGAGCGCAACAACATGCTCATCAAAGACAAGCCTGCCTAGCCAGGATTTACCCTCGCCATCGACAATGCGGTTTACCGACAGGTGATCTGTTGGCAGCGAGGACCAGATCGGTAGCAACAGCCCGGTCGCCAGACGGATTGTCTCTGTATCGACCGTCGCTGCAGCCTCCTCGGCCTCGCGGGTCCAGGCCGCGATAAAGTCCTGCCGGTCCATCGGCTCCCAGGCGCTTTCGAGGAGATCTGCCTCGCGGACATATTCTCTTCGGGTCGGGCGCTGCAGTTCGATCCGCGGGACCGGAATGCCATCTTCGCCCATTCCCGAGCGCGCTCTGGTCCGCAGCGCAACTTTCTCCGAGCGCGCATTGCGCACAAACGCCGCTGTCGGATCGTCCTTCGCCATGCGCAGGATCCGCTCCAGCATGATGGGATGGCGGCGGCGCTCGATCTCGATGGTGAGCAGATGAGAGGTCGCCCCGCTCAGAGGATCGGTGCGCAGGACGCGGTCCTCCAGGATCGTTGCCTTGTCGACCATGATGGTCTCGACACCGACATCAAGCGTACCTGCCTCGCGCGCTGCAGAAATCCGGGTTTCTACCAGCGCGAGAAACTCGTCGAAGATCCGGTTCTGAAGATCGATCGGGAGCGCCAGCAAGCGGTTCAGCCATCGCTGGATCGGCGGCATCTCGTCCTTGAGGACACCGTCGTTGTCGCACAGTTCGAGCCCCGTGCGCTGCTGGAAGTCATCAAAGGTGGTACTCTTGAGCTTGCCGGCATGGAGCAGATCGAACCAGGTAAGAAGCGCTGCACAAGCATATTCGCTCTCGAGATTGTCGGACGGATCGAACAGGTTCTGGCCGCCCGTCTGCCGCTGCCCGCGCGTCAGGGCCCCCAGGCTGTCGAGGCGTCGGGCGATCGTACTGGTAAACCGCAGCTCGCCCCGGCAATCGGTCGTGACAGGACGGAACAGCGGGGCACAAGCCTGATGGGTTCGATGGGTTCGCCCCAGCCCCTGAATGGCGCGATCCGCCCGCCACCCAGGTTCAAGCAACAGATGGACACGCTGCTGCTGGTTGGGCGCGTCGAGCGATGCGTGGTAGGACCGACCCGTTCCACCCGCATCCGAGAACACCAGGATGCGTTTGCGCCCCTCCATGAAGGCAGAGGCCTCCGCCTGGCTGGTACGAACAGAACGGGATTCCAGCTTCTGTCGGCCACCCTCGATTGTTACGAGCCTCTTGGTCCGTCCCGTGACTTCAGCAACCGCGTCGGGCCCAAAATGCTCGAGCAGAGCGTCAAGAGCGGACATGATCGCTGGCATCGCGCAAAGCTGTTCGATGAGCCGATCGCGGGCGGCTTCAGCTTCCGGGTTGTAGATCGGTCGGCCCGTATCGTCGACCATAGGAAGCGAGCGCGCCGTGCCCGTGTCATCGGTGAAGACGCGCATCTGCCGGGTCGGAAAGGCGCGCTCAAGATAGTCGATGACATATTCTTTGCAGTCGCAGTTTATGTCGAGCGTGGCGGCGAGAGACGCAGGTTTCCTTCGGTTTTCCATGATTTCACTCCAGATAATTACGGTTCCCTCGACCTGAACAAGTCGAAGGAACCAACATGCGATCAAGATCATTATTGTCGTTTCGAGCGGCCCGGCTCCGGGTCGAAGACCCGCCCAGTCACGACGCTCTACTCACCGCATTCCTCTCCTCTCTGTCGCTCGACGAGAGGTCAGGCAGTGCGATTCTGTTTGGCGCTGCGGCCCGTCATTTCCTGCATTGGATGGAACTGCATGGGATCGCGATCCGCACGATCGACGATCGGACCGTTCGGCGGTTCGAGAAGCATCGGTGCCGTTGCCACCGGTATTCGGCGCAGCAGCCAGTCTATAAGGCGGACATTGCAGCGCGAGTCAGGCGCTTCGTCCGCTTCCTGGAGGATCAAGGCTACGTCGGTGTCGACGACGGGATCGACGATCTGCCACGGCACCTCGCCGACTATTTCGATGGGATCGATCGCTTGCAACTCGCGCAAGGACCGGCCCAGTCCTATCGATCCGAGGCCGAGCATTTCGCGGCCTGGCTTCGCATTGCGCGACGACAATGGGCCGATATCGATGACACGATCATCGACCAGTACGGCGCGCATGATTGTCGATGTCCGGTCTGGCGCAAGCGAGGCAAGCTTGTTGCCTCGGGCGCGAAGCGGCGGCGGCGAGGCGCTCGGCACTTCGTCGAGTTCTTGCGCGACCGCGGTGTCATCCCTTCAGTCGAACTGGTGTCGGATGACGACCCGCACATGGCGGCATATCTGGCATGGCTCAAGCAACACCGCGGCGCGACCGATGAGACGATCCGGCGCTACCGGGCCGATATCAGGCGGCTCGCGCCTATGCTCGGCGAGCCTTCACAATGGGATGCAGCCGTCCTCAGACGGGCGTTTCAACAACGAAGCAAGGAGACGCCGGGTTCGGCATCACTGCTCGTCACGATAATACGGAGCTATATTCGGTTCCTGGTCGTGCAGGGTATTTGCCGTCCAGCTTTGTTGCACGCGATCCCATCAGTGCAACGCTACCGTCTTTCGACGCTGCCCCGGCACGTTAACCCGGCAACGATCGAGCAGATCATCGGCGCATGTCCGACTGATCGCCCGGTGGAAGTTCGGGACAAGGCCATCATTCTCCTGCTCGCCCGGCTTGGCCTGCGTGCCGGTGATATTCGGGATATGCACCTCGACGATATCGACTGGCGCTCGGGCCACCTGACGGTCAAGGGCAAGACGCGTCGGCCTGATCGCCTGCCATTGCCTCAGGACGTCGGTGACGCGATCCTGGACTACATTGCCACGGCGCGTCCCAAGACCGCCGATCCGCATCTGTTCGTGCGCGCGCAAGCCCCGTTCCGTTCGTTCCGCTCATCGGCGGAGATCGCCGGCATCGTTGCACGCACGCATGAGCGCGGCGGGATCGAAGGCGTGCCGACCGGATCGCACATTTTCCGGCATTCGCTTGCCACCAACTTGCTGCGCGCGGGCGCAGGGCTGGAGTCCGTTGGAACGATCCTGCGCCACAGCTCGCCCGAGACCACCGCCATCTACGCCAAGGTCGACCTGCCGATGCTCATGAAAATCGCGCAGCCATGGCCGGGAGAACCGTCATGCTGAGCACGCAGATTGCCAGATACGTCTCGCTGTATCGCAGCTTGGGGCGGAAGTTCTCGGAACAGGAACGACTGCTGCGCCAATACGCCGCTTTCGCTGAACGCTTCGGTGACCGGCACACCCGAGTGCAGCGCATCTACGACTGGTGCCACACGGCAAGCTCGCAAAACGTGGCTCGCCATAGGTACGACGCTGCTCGTAACTTCAGCCTTTTCGCTCATGCCGAGGACCCAGACAACGAAGTCCCGCCTGTCGGCGTTTTCGGCCGGGGGAAGCGGCCACGTCCCACTCCGACCATAATCGAAGCGGACCAGGTGCGGGCGATCATGGCGGCGGCATTGAACGTTCCGCCCCATGGCACGATTAGCCCATACACGTACCATTACCTGTTCGGCCTGCTCGCGGCGACAGGTCTCCGGATTTCCGAGGCTCTCGCGCTACAGTGCAACGATCTGGTCGAGGATGGGCTGGTCGTCCGCAACGGCAAGTTCGGCAAGCAGCGACTGATCGCCTTGCAGCCATCGACGCGCCAAGCACTCGAAGCCTACATTGCGATCCGCGCGAAGCACCCGGCCAAGTGTAATGACCTGTTCGTCACTATCCGGGGGCGGGCGCCGCACAAGGTGCGCGCCCACGTCGTGTTCGTCAGGTTGGCCCGGCTTCTCGGATATCGTGGAGCAACCGGTACGGCAGGCATGCGACTCCACGATCTGCGACATACGTTCGCTGTTCGCTCGCTTGAGTCCTGCCCGCGTGACAGGGAGGCCATTGCCCACCACATGGCCGGTCTCAGTGTCTACCTGGGGCACGCGTCGATCGCCAACACGTACTGGTATCTCGAAGCCACGCCAGTGCTGCTGCGCGACATTGCGGCTGCAAGCGAGCAACTTTTTCAAGGAGAAGCGGCATGACGGCGCTTGCTCCCCATCTCTCGGCATATCTGCGGGAACATCTGCCGCGCGAACGCGCCGTCAGCCCGCACACGGTGAAGACCTATGCCAACTGCTTCGTCCTCCTCGTCCAGTTCGCTGCCGATCGGCTGAAGCGCCGACCGACCGATCTCGAGGTTGAGGATCTCGGCACAGACATGATCATGGCCTTCCTCGATCATGTGGAGATCGGCCGCGGCAGCTGCGTGCGGACCCGCAATGGCAGGCTCGCCGCGATCCGATCCTTCTTCCGATACATCGAGTACCGGATTCCAGCCTGCCTCGATCAGGCACTCCGTGTCAGAGCAATCCCGACCAAGAAGACAGACAAGGCGCTGATCGATTACCTCGACCGGGCCGAGATCAAGGCTTTGCTCGATACACCCGATCCCCGGACACGCCTCGGCACCCGTGATCGCGCGATGCTGCATCTTACCTATGCTGGCGGACTGAGGGTGTCGGAACTCGTAACGCTGCAACTGGGCGATTTCCCGGACCGCTCCCTGTCCACCATGCACATCATGGGCAAAGGGCGACGTGAACGGGTCCTGCCGCTGTGGAAGGAGACCCAGATCGCATTGCGCGCATGGCTTGCGATCCGGCCTCAAGTTGAGGTCACCGAGATTTTCCTCAATGCCAACGGGCAGCCGATGACCCGCGACGGATTTGCGTTCCGATTGGCCGAGCACGTCAAGACGGCAGCGACGAAGCAGCCGTCGATCCTTGGGAAGCGCGTCACACCCCACGTGCTTCGTCATTCTTGCGCGATGCACACGCTCGCGGCGACGGGGGACATTCGCAAGGTCGCATTATGGCTCGGCCACGCCAGTATCCAGAGCACCGAGACCTACTTGCGCGCCGATCCCGAAGAGAAGCTGCAGATTCTCGCAGCCCACGGTGCCCCTGCGATCAAGCCGGGGCGCTTCA
>DASYHX010000579.1:0-3069 GCA_035998065.1 Pseudorhizobium sp. | reverse complement strand
ACCTCATCAAGCAAGCTGCCCGGAGCAAGCTTCAGGTCGAGGATCTCGTCGCGCAGGAGGTCGTAAACCATTCTGACGCCAGAGCCCCGCTTGCGGCCTGGTCTTGCGTTGGGAACGGACTTGCTCATGCTAAATGCCTCTTGCCGACGAAAGAAGTAGTCCTGCTACAACGTCATCATCGGCTAGATCTAGGCACTCAACGAAAGGTGCGGTCAACCCCACGATCTTATGACGGGGCATCCTCATGCACAGCAGTGAAAGCCCGTCCGGTCGTCTCCTTGTAGCTGGAAGGTGGAGCTGTGGGCTTGATCCCAGGCAGCACGTCAACAGCGCCCACCGAAACCGCCGGAACTGCGCGATTTGTCGCCTCAAGCAATCGATCTGTGCTCAGGCTTCGTTTGGATGATACCCTGCAACAACTCCTCCGCCGTCTGGGGCTTTCCAAAATAATAGCCTTGGCCTTGTTGGCAGCCAAACCCAGCCAGCATGCGCCACTCGGCCTCCTCTTCAACCCCCTCGCAGACAGTTGCCATCCCAAGCCCACTGGCCAATGATTGGACCGACTGGACAATGGCCTGATTGGCGGGACTGTCGACGATCCCACGGATGAAGCATTGATCGATCTTGATCTTGTCGAACGGAAAACGTGCGATATAGCCTAGGGAGGAATATCCTGTTCCGAAGTCGTCCAGCGCGATCCGTATGCCAAGCGCTCGTAGCTCCATCACCTGTCGCAGAAGTCGTTCAGGATCGAGGAGAAAGGCAGTTTCGGTGACCTCCAGATGAAGCCGTCCAGGCTCCAGTCCAGAAAGCGCCAACGCATAGCCGACGTCGGCGCAGAGATCGGCCTTGGCGAATTGGACCGCCGAGACGTTTACCGCGACCGTGAGATGGGATGGCCACGACGAAGCTGCGGAACAGGCCTCCACCAGCGCCCATCGACCTAGTTCGCAGATGAAGCCATTCGATTCCGCGACCTCAATGAAATCCAACGGCGAAACAAGCCCCAGATCCGGATGCTTCCAGCGCATCAACGCCTCTGCACCCGATACTGCTCCCGAGGCCATTGCAACCTGCGGCTGGTAAGTCAGAAAGAACTGATTGTCGCGCAATGCATGTCGCATCTCCTGCTCCAGTCGCATGCGCTTCGCCTGCTGCACGGCCGCCAGCGGATCATAAATGTGCCAACCCGATCCCCCGATCTTCTTGGCCTCGTCGAGTGCCAGCTCTGCTGCCTCCAGGGAAGCGGCTGCACCCAGCGCGTCTGCCAAGAGGCAGGCACCAATCCGCACGTCCATGTGCACCTTGATCCCACGTGCGTCGAATGTCTTGACAAAGAGAGCGAGAACTCTCTCCGGGATTATTGCAAGATCCTCGCCTTCTCCAACCGCAACAGCAACACAGAAGACGTCACCGCCCAACCTGGCGACAAAGGCGCGTGTGGAGTCGGAGGAAATCTCATGCGCCCCAGCCATCAATCGCCGCGCCACCGCCGAAAGCAGATGGTCACCAGTTGCTCGTCCAAAGGTGGCGTTTATGCTAGCGAAACGATGCAGGTCGATAGCTGTCACCGCCATCGCAATGCCCTGATCCCCACACTGAGCGAGCCGATTGACCAGTTCCCTCCGATTCAGGGCGCCGGTAAGATCGTCAATTTGGGACAGACGGCGAAGCTTGGTTTCATATGCCTTGCGGGCGCTGACGTCACGAATGGTCAGGCAGCTCACAAAGGAGCTGAAACCGGCGTCTTCATGCATGTTGTCCTCAAGACGAGACAGTGTCACCGCGACCTCGAGATCCAGAGGCTTGCCGTTCTGCATCACCGTGATTTCTTCCTTCATACTCGGAAGCAGCTTGTCGGTCACGGTGACAGCAAGGCTGAGCCTCTCGACCAGCGCAACGATCTGCGCCGGCACGCCGGTTCGGAAATCGTCGCCTCGCCTGAGCCCGTAGGGGACATCGAAAAAGTTGGCGGCAGATCGACTCAAGTCAATGATCCGTCCACCGCTGTCGATGATCAGGACGGCGTCCGTGCTGTCGCTGATCACACGCTTGAGAATACGTCTGCTGTTGCGCCTTTCGGCACTTGCGATCTCCAGAAGCCAGGCGGCGAGGCCTATCTTTTCCAGAAGCACGGCCGCCAGACCCGTTACGATCATGAGGTGGTAGGTCACCGAAATCAGCTGAAGCGACCATTCCCGTTGGAGGAAATAGCCCACAATCTCCAAGAGGCCACTCATCGTAACTGCGATGGCCGCAACTGTTCCGACGCGCTGGGTCCGAAGCAGCTTTGATCCGAAAAGCAGCGCAAGCGCCAATAGAAGGCCTAGTGGCCAAACTGGAATTACCTGCGGTACCCGGTCCTGCAAGAGCGTCTCGGCAGCAAGGACGTGCAGCATCGGCCCGCTGAGTATGCCGTAGACCGGCACCGGAAAAAGATCCTTCAGCTCGGTAGCATAAGCGCCCACCACAACTGAGCGGCCCCGCAAAAGGTCCGGGTTCGCTTCACCACGCAAGAGATCGGCAGCGGAGATCACAGATACGGAGCCAGGGTGGATCGAGAAATCAATGGGAAGCACTGGGAGGTCGGGCCTCTGCACGCCTGCAAGCAGGACGGGAGCCGAATCCAGGATGACATCACCCACCGACAAGCCAACTCCGAACCCGCGGAAGCGTCCTGCATCATCTACGATCACATTCGCTGCAGCTGGCCAGGAATGCTGGGCCAGAAGCTCTATCGGATGCGTAACGGCAACCGATGCCGCATCCTGAATGTGCTGATGCTGCTCGAAAACAGGCAAAAGCACGCCACCGCCTGCTCGTTCCAAGGCGGCTGCCAGTGCTTGATCTCCTTCGGGGGTAGAGGGGGTGCTGAAATCGACGTCGAGGAACACATCAGCGGCACCCGCGCTCATCAAAGTGTCAATAATCTCAGCATGTACCGAGCGCGGCCAAGGCCACTGACCCACATGATCGAGACTTTCCTTGTCGATCGCCACAAAGGTAAGACGGTCCGAGGCACCGCGCGGAGCAAGTTCCGCTCGCAGATCGACAATTTCGTGGTCAATC
>DASYHX010000545.1:0-1526 GCA_035998065.1 Pseudorhizobium sp. | reverse complement strand
AACTGCCCAATCGCCTCCATCTTCTGTGACTGACGCAGGGCTTGTTCTGTCGTCGTCCGCTGCGCAATCTCCTTGGCGACTCTGTCTTCAAGGTTGCTGTTGGCCTCTTGAAGAAGGGCTTCGGCTTTCCTGCGCTCCCCGAGTTCTCGCTCGGCCGCCTGGAACAACCGCGCATTGTCCATCGCGACGGCGGCAATGCCGGCCGCGCCTGAGATGAGGTCCTCATGCTCCTGCTGGAACACCCCGACCGCCTCATGGCCGAAGAACAGGCCACCGATCACTTCTCCAGAACGCGATTTCACGGGAACCGCGAGATAGCTGCACACCGGAAGATGTCCCGGCGGCATTCCGTAGTGCGGTCCGCTTTTGCCATACCGCTCGTCTTTGGTGATGTCTTGCGACCTCACAATTGTCGTGCCCTCAAAGGTTGGGGCGAACACCTTGGTATTTCGGGGCATGGGGAACTTGGAAAAGTGTTCCCGCGGCACGCCCGCCAGCGAATAAAGGGAGTACCTTTCGCCTTTCTCGTTGACCACGTTATAAAAGAACGCGCCAAATTGAGCGCCGGTCAGAGCCACACCTGCCTGCGTGATCTTGTTGACCAGCTTCTCAAGGTCGAGTTCCGCAGCCAGATCGTTGCCAAGCTGGTTCAGAATGCCAAGCGAGCGCGTCTCTTTACGCAGCGCGTCTTGAGTGGCGTGCTGCTCCGTGACGTCGTGCCCCTGGATGAATATCCCGACCGGGCGACTATCGTCTCCCAGCACCGGCTGGAACACGAAGTCGACGATTCTGTCTTCCATAATGCCAGCACGTTCAAGGCGAACGGACGCCCCCCGCCCATGGTGAGGGATTCCTGTTTCGAAGACCTCGTCGAGATATTCCCGGTAGCCCTGCCCTTTGAGTTCCGGCAGGGCCTTCATGAGCTTCTTGCCGATAACGGCATCACGCTCCTTTCCGATGAAGCGCAGGTACGAGTCATTGGCCATCTCGAACCGATGATGAGGCCCGGCCAACAGCGCCATGAAGCCTGGCGCTTGCTCGAACATTCGCTTGAGACGGTCCTGTTCGCCGACAATCCGACGCTCCGCCCTGACCTTCCCCGTTGTTTCGACAACGATTGCCAATACCCCGCAAGGCTTGCCGCTCTCGTCAATGATCGGAGAATAGTCGAGGTTCATCCAGACCTGCTCGGGCCGTCCGGAACGATGCAGCGTCAACTCCTGGTCCACATAGGCTAGCCTGCCTCCCGACAGTCCGACTTTCATGACGTTGTCGTTGAAGTCCGCGACTTCGGGCCATCCCTCGCGCACCGGTGAACCCAGCAACTGCGGATGTCGTCCTCCAGCGAAGATTGAATAAGCGTCGTTGTAGATCATGACGCCGTCTTCGCCCCAGAGAGTGACGATCGGTACCGGCGACTGCAGGATCAGAGCAACGATCGTCCGCAGGCTCTGCGGCCAAGCCTGTGGCCGGCCAAGCGCCGTACGGCTCCAGTCGAATGAGGCAATAAGGTGGGCAAGTTCCCC
>DASYHX010000543.1:0-3961 GCA_035998065.1 Pseudorhizobium sp. | reverse complement strand
GGGGAAGAGAATGTAGAGTGGGTAAAGGAAAACTACGGTGCCGGCGAAAGTTGGGTCGGCTACGGAACCTACGAGGGCCAGGACGGCAGCGAGCACTTCTACGCCTTTCCCTACAAGGCGGACCTCAAGTCGCTCGTTTGGTATGTACCGGAAAACTTCGAGGAAGCCGGCTACGAGATTCCTAAGACGATGGAGGAGCTGATCCAACTCAGCGATCAGATCGTGGAAGATGGCGGCACCCCCTGGTGCATAGGTCTGGGCTCAGGCGGCGCGACCGGTTGGCCTGCCACGGACTGGGTGGAGGACATGATGCTTCGCACTCAGTCACCGGACACCTACGACAAGTGGGTCTCCAATGAGATCAAGTTCGATGACCCGGCTGTCGTCGGCGCGATCGAAGAGTTCGGTAAGTTGGCGAAGAATGAGGACTATGTCAGCGGCGGAGTAGCAGCAGTAACCTCCACCGACTTCCGGGACAGCCCGAAGGGGCTCTTCGACATTCCGCCGAAGTGCTATCTCCACCACCAGGCATCCTTCATTCCCTCGTTCTTTCCCGAGGGCACGGAGGTCGGTGCGGATGCGGACTTTTTCTATATGCCTACTTACGCATCCAAGCCTGAACTCGGTACGCCGGTGCTGGGTGCAGGAACATTGGTGGCCATTACAAAGGATTCACCCGCAGCGCAGGCATTCATAGAGTTCCTGAAGACGCCGATTGCTCATGAAGTCTGGATGGCTCAAGCTGCCTTTCTTACGCCCTATAAGGGCGTGAACGTCGATGCCTATGCCAATGATCCGTTGAAGCGCCAGGGTGAGATCCTCACCACAGCCACAACCTTCCGTTTCGACGCATCCGACCTCATGCCCGGCAAGATCGGCGCCGGAGCCTTCTGGACTGGCATGATTGATTATGTCGGCGGCAAAGAAGCCGAGGCTGTCGCGGCCGACATCCAGCGCGCATGGGATGGTCTGAAATGAACATTTTGCGGGCCGCCGGTGCTGGCGGCCCGTTTTCGTTCAAGCAACGAAAGCAGAAACGGGTGCGGGGCTGAGGAGGGGACCACATGGCATCGCAGATGATATCGGCCATCGGCGTGGTGGTCGCTGGCGTATTCGCCTGTGCGTTGTACTACTGGTTGTCGGACAAGCTCCTCCAGGTCGTTTTCCCTGTTTCGGACGACAACATACAGGTGGCATCTCGAAACCTTAACCGAAGGAGCCTGGTTCGTCCGTGGCTATTCCTCGGCCCAGCACTGATGCTGCTTGGCGTCTACCTTATCTATCCGGTCATCGCGACCTTCATCCTGTCCTTCTACGACAGGTCGGGGGAGAGTTTCGTCGGCCTCGCCAACTATCGCTGGGCGTTCTACGACGCCGGGTTCCGGCAGTCCATTTTCAACAATCTCCTTTGGCTCCTGGTGGTGCCGGCAGTCTGCACCTTCTTCGGGCTTGTCATCGCGGTACTGACGGACCGGATCTGGTGGGGCAATATCGCAAAGAGCCTGATCTTCATGCCGATGGCCATCTCCTTCGTCGGCGCCTCTGTGATCTGGAAATTCATCTACGAGTATCGAGGCGGCAACGAGACCCAGATCGGCCTCCTCAATGCGATCGTCCAGTTCTTCGGCGGCGATCCGCAGGTTTGGATCGCGCTACCGTTCTGGAACAACTTCTTTCTCATGGTGATCCTGATTTGGATTCAGACGGGATTTGCCATGGTCATCCTGTCTGCCGCATTGCGCGGGATACCTGAGGAGACGATCGAGGCGGCCGTCATCGACGGCGCGAACGGGTGGCAGATCTTCTGGAAGATCATGGTGCCGCAGATC
Organism: Pseudorhizobium sp.; assembly: GCA_035998065.1. Classification (GTDB taxonomy): domain Bacteria; phylum Pseudomonadota; class Alphaproteobacteria; order Rhizobiales; family Rhizobiaceae; genus Neorhizobium. The sequence continues at coordinate 2,132 of DASYHX010000543.1, read as the reverse complement.
TGGGGAACGATCGCCGTGGTGTGGACGACGATCACGATCCTGGTGCTGAAGGTCTTCGACATCGTTCTGACGATGACGAACGGCCAGTGGGATACGATGGTCCTTGCCAATCTAATGTTCGACTGGATGTTCCGTGGCGGGGGAGATTCGGGACGAAGCGCCGTGATAGCTCTCGTGCTCATGGCTGCTGTCACCCCGATCATGATCTGGAACATCCGTCAGGCAAATCGCGAAACGGAAGGCCACTGACATGGCATCGATGGCAATGGGAATCCGCCGTGTAGGCCTGCCACGCCTCCTTCTCCACCTTTCCGTTCTGCTGATCGTCATCCTCTGGCTGGTCCCGACAGCAGGTATCCTCATCACCTCGATCCGCGACAGGGACCAGATTACGACCTCTGGGTGGTGGACCGCGTTCTCAAGCTCTACGCAGACGCAGGCGGCTCGTCTGGGCGCTCCGTCTGCAGCCCGGCAACAGGGCTCCAACTACGTCATATCCGGAAACGTGTTCGAAGACGGCGTGGGAGGCAGAGTCCGCGAGTTTGGCACACGGATTGCCGATCCAAGGGAATTTGAAGCGGGGGAGGCGGCGGATCTTGGCGAGGGCGAGACGCTCGTCATCAACGAGGACGGGACCTACATCCATAGCAAGACAGGTCCCTTCGACGGCGAGCGCGGGCGACGGGTTTACTTGGCCGTTGCCACACCGCCCGTATTCACGACCGAAAATTATGAAACCGTCCTGACATCGCAGGGCATTGGGCAAGCTTTCGTCAATTCCCTGACTGTCGCAGTTCCGTCCACGATCATCCCCATTCTGATTTCCGCGTTCGCCGCCTATGCGCTTTCATGGATGGAGTTTCCTGGACGTGCGCTCCTCATCGCGCTGGTTGTGGGGCTGATCGTTGTGCCGCTGCAAATGTCGCTGATCCCCCTTCTTCGTCTCTACAATGAGGTGGGCTCTCTTTTGGGTGTGCCGTCTCGAAGTTTCGTCGGCATCTGGCTGGCCCACGCAGCATTCGGGATGCCGCTCGCGATCTACCTGCTGCGCAACTACATCGCCGGCTTGCCAAAGGAGATCATCGAGTCTGCCCGTGTGGATGGCGCTAGCGACTTTGAGATCTTCATGAAGATCGTTCTTCCGCTGTCCTTCCCGGCGCTGGCATCGTTTGCCATCTTTCAGTTTCTCTGGACGTGGAATGACCTCTTGGTCGCCATGGTCTTCCTTGGCACGAGCCGCGACCAATTGGTTTTGACGGGCGCTCTGAACGCCCTGCTCGGTTCGATGGGAGGAAACTGGGAAATACTGGCAGCATCCGCGTTCATCACGATCATCGTCCCGGTTCTCGTGTTCTTTGCGCTCCAGCGATATCTGGTGCGGGGTCTGCTGGCAGGCTCCGTAAAAGGAGGATGAGCAAGATCGTCATCTGGAACACAGATCTGTTGGAGCCGAGGGACGTGATTTTAGGAGGTGTCGGCTAGGATTATGGGCAGGCAAGTTCTTTTCGTTGCGAGCTACGAAAACAAGAGGGGGTTTGCATGACCGGCGTCGTATTGAAGGACATCCGGAAGGCCTATGGGCAAATCAAGGTAATCCACGGCATCGACCTGGAAATTCAGCAGGGCGAGTTCGTCGTCTTCGTGGGGCCCTCGGGCTGTGGGAAGTCCACCTTGCTGCGTATGATCGCGGGGCTCGAGACGATCACTGGCGGTGAGTTGTTTATCGACAACCAACTCGTCAATGAGGTGCCCCCATCCAAGCGCGGGATCGCGATGGTCTTTCAATCCTACGCGCTTTACCCGCATATGACCGTCTACGACAATATGGCCTTCGGGATGCGGATCGCACGTGAAAGCAAGACCGAAATCGACCGACGCGTGCGCGCGGCGGCGGATATCCTGCAACTGGCGCCTTATCTCGACCGACTACCCAAGGCTCTGTCGGGTGGCCAGCGGCAGCGTGTAGCCATTGGGCGGGCCATTTGCCGAGACCCGAAGGTTTTTCTTTTCGACGAGCCCCTGTCAAATCTGGACGCCGCCTTGCGCGTCGCTACGCGCATCGAGATTGCCAAGCTGAAGGAGTCGATGCCGGATACCACGATGATCTACGTGACCCACGACCAGGTGGAGGC
>DASYHX010000489.1:0-21841 GCA_035998065.1 Pseudorhizobium sp. | reverse complement strand
GCCGCGATCAGCAGCAGGCCGCCCTGGATGACCGGGTAGTCGCGCCTAAAGACGCTGTCGACCATCCATTTGCCGATGCCCGGCCAGGAGAAGATCGTCTCCGTCAGGATGGCGCCGGCGAGCATCACGCCGATCTGAAGGCCGATCGTCGTGATGACCGGGATCATGGCGTTGCGCAGAGCGTGAATGCCGACGACACGGAACGGCGACAGGCCTTTGGCGCGAGCGGTACGGACATAATCTTCCGACAGCACTTCAAGCATCGCCGAGCGGGTCTGGCGTGCGATCACCGCGAGTGGGATCGTGGCCAGAACGATCGACGGCAGGGCGAGATGGCTGAGGGCGGACATGAATGCGCCCTTCTGACCGGACAGAAGCGAGTCGATCAGCATAAAGCCGGTGACCGGCGGGAAGAAGAACATCAGCGAGATCCGGCCAGAGACCGGTGTCCACTGCAGGATACCGGAAAACAGGATGATCAGCAGCAATCCCCACCAGAAGATCGGCATCGAATAGCCGACAAGGGCGATACCCATCAGGGACTGGTCGAAGATCGAACCACGCTTGATGGCCGCGATCACACCCGCGGGGATGCCAATAAGCACAGCAAGGATGATGGCACAGAGCGACAGTTCCACGGTGGCCGGGAACAGCGCCAGAAACTGGTCGAGGATCGGTGTCTTGGACACGATCGAGGAGCCAAAATCACCAGTTACGACACCCCCGAGGTAGTCGAAATACTGGATGACCAGCGGCCGGTCGAGGCCGAGTTGCGCGCTGATCTGCGCATGACGCTCGGGCGACATGACGCGCTCGCCCGAGAGCAGCGCGACCGGATCTCCGGGCAGAAGCCGGATGAACGAGAAAGCGATGATCGAGACCCCGATAAAGGTCGGGATCAGAACGGCGAAACGCCGCAGGAGAAAGCCGAACATAGGAAACCTTTTTGTCCCTTGAGCCAAGGCAGGTTTTGGACCCCGCTCATGGCGCTTGAAGTGGTTTCACTTCATTTTTTTCTGGCGCTCATAAAGCAAATGCCGCGGGAAACGCAATGTATCCCGCGGCAGATTTATCGATCAGGTGCCGTTACTCGGCGATATCGACGTTCTCGAACGTGAAATCACCAAGCGGGCTCTGCACGAAGCCGGTCACTTCCTTGCGCATCGGAACGATCGACAGCGAGTGGTCGATGGTTGCCCAAGGAGCTTCGCGCTTGAACACGACCTGTGCCTGCTCGTAGAGCTTCGCACGCTCGTCCTGGTCGGAGATGGTCTTTGCCTTCGTCACGAGCTCGTTGAACTCCTCGTTGCACCACTGGGCGCGGTTGTTGCCGCCCACGGCGTTGCAGCCGAGCAGCGTGTCGAGGAAGTTGTCCGGGTCGCCGTTGTCGCCGGTCCAGCCGAGCATGACAGCGCCGTCGCGGTCCTTTGCCTTCGAGCGGTCGAGGTATTCGGCCCACTCGTAGGAGACGATTTCAACGTTGACGCCGATCTTGGCGAAGTCGTCCTGGATGATTTCGGCAGCGCGACGTGCGTTCAGCATGTACGGACGCGAAACCGGCATTGCCCAGATCTTCATCGACAGGTTTTCGACGCCTGCGTCCTGAAGCATCTTCTTTGCGGCCTCGAGATCGTATTCATCTTCCTCGACGGCGTCATTGTAGGACCACATGGTCGGCGGGATCGGGTTCTTGGCCGGCGTTGCCATTCCCTGGAATACGGCATCAACGATCGCTTCCTTGTTGATCGCCTTGTTGAGCGCCTTGCGAACCTCGACCTTGTCGAACGGAGCCTGGGTCGTATTGTAGGCGAGGTAGGCAACGTTGAGGCCTTCCTGCTCAAGGATGGTCAGGCTCTCGTCAGAACGCATTGCCTCGACATCGGCAGCGTTCGGGAACGGCATCAGGTGGCACTCGCCTGCCTTCAGCTTCTGATAACGAACGGCGGCATCGGTCGTGATCGCGAAGACCAGATCGTCGATCTTCGGTGCGCCACCCCAATAGTCGGCGTTCTTCTTGTAGCGGATGACCGCGTCCTGCTGATAGCCGACGAAGGAGAACGGCCCGGTGCCGACGGGCATCTGGTTCAGTTGCTCCTTCTTGTCTTCGGCTTCGAGCTTGTCCGCATATTCCTTCGAAACGATCGAAGCGAACGGCATGGCGAGGTTTGCCAGGAAAGGCGCTTCCGGCCGGTTGAGCGTGATCTTGACGGTCATGTCATCGACCTTCTCGATCGACTTGATCAGCTCGGGGAAGCCCATACCGGCGGCATATTCCCAAGAAGTGCCCGCCACGTACTGGTTCCACGGGTGCTCGGCGTTGATCTGGCGCTCGAGCGAGAACACAACATCGTCTGCGTTCAGTTCGCGGCTAGGCGTGAAAAACTCCGTGGTGTGGAACTTCACGCCCGGACGCAGCTTGAATGTGTAGACGGTGCCGTCTTCGTTGACTTCATAGCTCTCGGCCAGACCAGCCTCAGCTTCGGTTGTGCCGGGCTTGAACTCCATCAAGCGGCTGTAGATCGGGTGCGCCGAGGCGTCGAAGGTCGTTCCGGCGGTATACATCCCGGGGTCGAAACCTTCCGGAGAACCTTCAGAGCAATACACAAAGGTCTTGGCGCTTGCCGAGCTTGCGAAAAACGTTGCCGACAGCAAGGCTGCGGCCAGAACAAGTTTATGTTTCACGGGCTTTCTCCCAGTTAGGCGGCCTGGATGTTACCTGGCCGACCGCTACTATGCCGATACGTGCCACGGGCCCGTACCGTTTTGTCCTTCAACCTCTCGATTGTGCGGCAGACGATCCGGTCGCACACCGAGCAGCCGTTCCCGGGATCGGTTTCGGACTTGCCGTTTCCGTCCCCAGATCTGCGCCGTTGACCTCATAGGGTCAACGATTTTGCGGGCCTTGATCATCTTAGAAGAAAAACCTCAAGATGCTTCACAACTCTCGGAAATTTGTCGCGGAGACATGATTTCGCGAAAATTGTGCGTAGGCAGCGGCGGCGGAGCATAACGATTAGATCGGACTTGTCGAGATGCCTTGAGAGCGGCGGTTCGGGAAGGTTAAGCACATCGGTACTGCGGCTATAGCGCTCTTGCAGCACAAGGAAAGACGCCCCTTTGCGGTGCCGCGTGAATGTGATTACGGTCGACTTCAATGCGTTGCAGCGAAGGGCATGGCTTTCATGACGAACAACAACTCCAACCACCCGCCGGTCTGGGACATGGTCGATGCTAAGAAGGAGGACTTCTTCCAACTCAGCGACCGCGTGTGGGAGACGCCCGAAACCTGCTACATGGAAAAGCGGTCCGCAGCGGCCCATCGCCAGATGCTGGAAGCTCAAGGGTTCCGGGTCACCGAAAACGTGGCCGGGATTCCGACAGCCTTGATCGGCGAGGCCGGAGAGGGCGGACCAGTCATTGCCTTCCTGGGCGAATACGACGCGCTTGCAGGTCTCAGCCAGAAGGCAGGAGAAACGAGGCATGACCCGCTTGTCGCTGGCGCGAACGGTCATGGATGCGGTCACAATCTTCTCGGTTCGGCTTCGCTGCTTGCCGCAACGGCGGTGAAGGACTGGCTGCAGCAGACCGGCAAGCCCGGGCGTGTCCGCTACTATGGATGCCCAGCTGAGGAGGGCGGTGCGGCCAAGGCCTTCATGGTGCGCGCCGGAGCTTTTGAGAACGTCGATATTGCGATCAGCTGGCACCCGAGCAACTTTGCTGGTGTCCAGCGCGAGACCTCGCTTGCCAATTGCCGCGTCGATTTCGAGTTCACCGGTCGATCTGCCCATGCTGCTGCGGTGCCGGAACTGGGTCGCAGCGCGCTTGATGCGGTCGAACTGATGAGCGTCGGCGTAAACTACATGCGCGAGCACATGCCTTCCGAGTGCCGGATTCACAACGCCATCCTTGATGCCGGCGGGATTTCGCCCAACGTCGTGCAGGCTTATGCGAAGGTGCGTTATGTCGTACGCTCACCTGATCTCGCCGGACTGCTGACGTTGATCGAACGGGTGAAGAAGGTTGCCGAGGGCGCGGCCTTGATGACGGAAACAAGCGTCAGGAGCACGATCCTGGCGGGTGTTTCCAATCTCATCGTCAACACGCCGTTGATGGACACGATGCAGGGCATCTGGGAGAGCCTTGGCCCGCCAACATATGACGACAGCGACATCGCTTTTGCCGAGAGCATCCGCGCCACCCTCACACCGGAGGATATCGCTGCCAGCTGGAACCAGGAGAGACTGGAGCAGAGGGACATTCCGCTCGCGGACTTCATCCTGCCGCCGCACAACGAAGTCCGCCAAATGGGTGGCTCGACTGACGTCGGAGACGTTAGCTGGGTTGTCCCGACGGTGCAGGCCTATGGTCCAACGCTCGCTGTGGGCACTCAGCTGCACACCTGGCAGGTGGTGGCGCAGGGCCAAAGCCCGCTGGCGCATAAGGGCATGGCCGCAACAGCCAAGGTGATGGCGGCAACAGGGCTCGCCGCGCTGCAAAGCCCGGAACTGCGCGAGGCGGCCTGGGCGGACCTGAAGCGCCGTCATAAGGGGCAGGTCTATCAAAGCCCGATTCCGGAGGGAGCCGAGCCTCCCATCGCCGCCATGGCCTCGAAGTAGCCGCAAGATCATCTTCCGCCGCAATCGGAAGCTGACGCCGAGCGCGCGTCCGGCTATCACTACGCCGCGAATTCCATAAGGAGACCATCGTGACCGTTCAGCCCAATTCCGTAGAAGCTCGTGACCAGGCCTATCAGCTGCACTCATACACCAATGCCCGCGCCCTTGAGCGTGATGGTGCGCTGGTGATCGAGCGGGGCGAGGGCGTCCATGTCTACGACAACAACGGCAAGCAGTATATCGAGGCGATGTCGGGGCTCTGGAGCGTGGCGGTCGGCTTCGGCGAGCAGCGCCTGGTCGATGCCGCCACGCGGCAGATGGCGAAGCTTCCATATTACCATACTTTCACCGGACGCACGCACGGGCCTTCGGTCGACCTGGCAGAGAAGCTGATCCAGATGGCCCCTGTGCCGATGTCAAAGGTTTATTTCACCAACTCGGGCTCGGAGGCTAACGATACGGCCCTGAAGATGGTCTGGTACCGGTCAAACGCGCTCGGCAAGCCAGAGAAGAAGAAGGTCATCTCGCGGGTGAAGGGATACCACGGCGTCACGATTGCCAGCGCTAGCCTCACCGGCCTGCCGAACAACCACCGTTCCTTCGATCTGCCGCTCGCCAACATCCTGCATACCACGTGCCCCCACTATCGTGTCTTCAAGCAGGAGGGGGAAACGGAGGAGGCCTTCGTCGTTCGTTGCGGGCGGGACTTGGAGGACCTGATCCTTGCAGAAGGTCCTGAGACGGTTGCCGCTTTCATCGGTGAGCCTGTCATGGGTGCCGGCGGTGTCATCGTACCGCCAAATGGCTATTGGGAAGCCATCCAGGCGGTGCTGCGCAAATACGACGTCCTGCTGATCGCCGACGAGGTGATCTGTGGCTTCGGCCGCACGGGCGAGATGTTCGGCACGACGACCTTCAGTCTGCAGCCGGACATCATGACCGTATCGAAGCAGTTGTCCTCGTCCTACCAGCCGATCTCGGCGCTGCTTATCAACGAGCGGGTCTATGGGCCGCTGGCGGATGAATCCAACAAGATCGGCACCTTCGGGCATGGCTTTACAGCCAGCGGACATCCGGTGGCTGCTGCCGTTGCACTGGAGAACCTTGCAATCATCGAGGAGCGTGATCTTGTCGGCAATGTCAGGGGTCTTAGCCCGCTGTTCTGGAAGCGGCTGAAGGCGCTCGAGGGGCATCCGCTGGCCACGGAGGCCCGTGGCATCGGCTTGATCGGCGCTTTAGAGTTGAAGCCGCGGGAACGCTTTGCCACCGGCCAACTCGGTCCGAAGTTTGCGGCCCTGATGCTCGACAAGGGAGTGATCGGGCGTGCGATCGGCGACAGTATCGCGCTTTGCCCGCCGCTGATCGTCACCGAAGAGCAGATCAGCACGATCTTCGACACCTTCGAAGCCTCGCTGGATGCCTTCCAGGCGCAGCTCACTCGGGGCTGACATTGAACGCATCTGCCGCGGTTTGATCGCGGCAGATTGCTGGGAGCAACCGGGGACCTATATCTCGCGCGATGCTGATGTTGATCGAGCCATACTGGCCCCATGTCCTCTTTGTCCTTTCGCTTCTGCTAGGAGCGACGGCGGCCATTCACGCAGCCATGACGAAGGAGGAAGTCCGTTCTGCCATCGGGTGGGTGGGTATCATCATCCTGTCACCCATCATCGGCGCGCTCCTCTACTTCATGGCCGGGATCAACCGCATCCGCAGGAGCGCCATTAGCGACCGACGCTTCATGCTTGGGCATGTTCGCGACCACTTTGAGGCATATGACGCGACGAGCGAGATGGTCGCCGAGCGTTTTGGCGAACGGTACGCGGCGATGAAAGTGCTAGGCGATCGCGTCACGGAACATGACATCACCACCGGCAACAGCATCGACTTGTTGAGGACGGGTGATGACGCTTATCGGGCGATGTTAACTGCCATCAATAAAGCCGAGCGTTCGATCCTGCTGGAAACCTATATCTTTGATCGCGACCGGGTCGGTCGCCGATTTGTCGAGGCTTTGACGGGAGCTGCCCAACGTGGTGTGGCTGTACGTGTGCTGGTCGACGCCGTCGGCGCACGTTATTCGGTGCCAAGCGTGCTGGGCATGCTGCAGAACGGCGGGGTTCCCGTTGATGTGTTCAACGGGAACGTGATCACGGGCTTGAGGTTGCCCTATGCCAACCTGCGCACCCACCGGAAGATCCTCGTGGTGGACGGTCGAACCGCATTTACCGGTGGCATCAACATCCGCGAGGGCTTTTCGGGGGAACTCTTCGGTGCCAATTGTGCGGTTGATACGCACTTTCAGATCAAAGGCCCTGTGGTGGCGGATCTATTCGCCATTGCGGCTTCCGACTGGCGGTTCACCACGGGAGAGGATCTGCAGGGAGAGGCATGGCAGATCGTGCCTCCCGAGAGCGAGCCGGGCCAACCTGTCGCAATTCGCGCGGTCGCATCCGGACCGGACCGTAGCGTTGAGACAAATCATAAGATGCTGATGGGCGCCTTCTCAGTGGCAGGTCGCTCCATCCGGATCGCGTCTCCCTACTTCCTTCCCGACCGCGAGCTAATCACGTCGCTGATCACCGCCGCCAGGCGCGGTGTCGAGGTCGATGTGGTCGTGCCGGAGGCCAACAACCTGACGCTGGTCGACAGAGCGATGACAGGTCAGTTCGACCAGTTGCTGAAGAACTACTGCCGGATCTGGCGGTCACCAGGCGCCTTTAACCATTCCAAGTTGATGGCCATCGACGGTCGTTGGGCCTTCGTCGGGTCCTCCAACCTGGATCCGCGGTCACTGCGGCTGAATTTTGAGGTGGATCTTGAGGTGATGGACGGTTCTTTCGCCAAGGAACTGGAACGAAGAATCGATCTTGCCATTTCCTCCTCCACGCAGGTTACGCTGGAGCGCCTGCAGGACAGGCCCTTCGCAGCCCGACTTCTCGACCGTGTGCTCTGGCTGGGTTCGCCCTATCTTTAGATAAGGACTAAATACGCCTCAGATTTGCCCATGCCATGTTTTGTAGAACTGTTGCCAGAGGACCATGAGGACAAGACGCGAGAAGCTTTCGGCCAGCATCATGGCATCCATCCGCGAACATCGCAGACGTGGCGGCGCAGTGCGCGATGTGCCGTCCGAGGTGTCCGAAGAGGGCTTCGTCATTGCCTCGTACAACGTACACAAATGCGTCGGGATCGACGGCAAGTTCGACCCGTACCGGACGAAGGAGGTGATCCGAGAAATCGGTGCGGACGTCCTAGCACTGCAGGAAGCCGATACACGCTTTGGCGAGCGCCGCGGCCTCCTCGATCTGGAATGGCTTGAACGAGAGACGGGGCTTTCGCCCGTGCCAGTGGCAGGCCTTGCCAAGGCCCATGGTTGGCACGGCAATGTCATCCTCTTTCGCGAAGGCTTGGTACGCGACGTCCATCAGGTCAAGCTTCCCGGGCTGGAGCCAAGGGGCGCTCTTATTTCCGAACTGGAACTGAAAGGCGGTGGCGCGCTCCGCGTTATCGCCGCACATCTTGGACTGCTACACCGGTCGCGCCACCAGCAGGCGCGGATGATCATCGATCTGCTTCGGTCGCGGGCGGACCAGCCGACCATCCTTCTCGGCGACCTGAACGAATGGCGGCTGGGCGATCGTTCGTCGCTCAACACGCTGGCCCCAGTATTTGGTCTGCCCAGCGCAGTGCCGAGCTTCCCGTCCCGCCTGCCGGTGCTGGCACTCGACCGCATCATGTCGAACCGGCCGGACATCCTGGGGCCGGTCGCAGTGCACGATTCCGCCTTGGCACGGCTAGCCTCCGACCACCTGCCGATCAAGGCGCGCGTTCGCCTCGACGCGGCAGCTGCCGTCAGGGATCCGGGCCAAGATATTTAATCATACTATTGAACCGGGATGGCCGACGTCGTAAGGCATGGCCCGACCGAACACCAAGAGGAGCTCACCATGACCATCTACCAAAACCTCATCGCCGGAGAATGGGTGGGTAGCGACGCCTCCAAAAATATCAGCCCATCTGACACCAATGACGTCGTTGGTACCTACGCACAGGGTAGTGCTGACGATGCCAAGCAAGCCATCGCCGCCGCAAAGGCAGCGTTCCCGGCTTGGTCGCGCTCCGGCATCATGGAGCGCCACGCGATCCTGAAGAAGGCGGCAGACGAGATCGTCGCGCGCAAGGAAGAACTCGGCAAGCTTCTCGCCCGCGAAGAGGGCAAGACGCTTCCGGAAGCAATCGGTGAAACGCTTCGCGCCGCCCAAATCTTTGATTTCTTCGCTGGCGAAGCACTTCGGCTAACCGGCGAGGTCGTGCCGTCTGCGCGACCGGGCATCGGCGTCGAGATCACCCGCGAGCCGCTTGGCGTGATCGGTATTATCACGCCTTGGAATTTCCCGATTGCCATTCCGGCCTGGAAGATCGCACCGGCTCTCTGCTACGGGAACACCGTCGTGTTCAAACCTGCCGACCTCGTTCCGGGCTGCGCATGGGCCATCGTTGACATCCTGCAACGCGCCGGCCTGCCGAAGGGTGTGCTGAATCTCGTGATGGGGCGTGGCTCCGTAGTGGGCCAAGCCATGCTAGACAGCCCGGATTTGACCGGCATTACCTTCACTGGTTCCACCGGCACCGGCAAGCGGGTCGCTTTGGCTTCCGTCGAGCATAACCGCAAGTTCCAGCTGGAAATGGGCGGCAAGAACCCAATGGTCGTGCTCGACGACGCGGATCTGAACGTTGCCGTCGAAGCGGCGGCCAATTCCGGCTTCTTCTCCACCGGCCAGCGCTGCACCGCCTCCTCACGTCTGATCGTAACCGAAGGGATCCACGACAAGTTCGTCGCTGCCCTCACCGACAAACTGAAGACGCTGACGGTCGACAATGCACTGAAGCAGGGCACGCATATCGGTCCGGTCGTCGACGAAAAGCAGCTTCAGCAGGACATGGACTATATTGAGATCGGCAAGAAGGAAGGCGCCAAGCTTGCCTTCGGGGGCGAACGCATCGAACGCGAGACACCTGGCTTCTACCTGCAGCCGACGCTGTTTACGGAGGCCACCAACCAGATGCGGATTTCCCGCGAGGAAATCTTCGGCCCGGTGGCAAGTGTCATCCGGGTGAAGGATTACGATGAGGCCCTGGCGGTCGCGAATGATACGCCGTTCGGTCTCTCCGCCGGTATCGCAACCACCAGCCTCAAGTATGCGACCCACTTCAAGCGCAACTCCGAAGCCGGCATGGTCATGGTCAACCTGCCGACCGCGGGTGTCGATTTCCACGTCCCGTTCGGTGGCCGCAAGGCTTCCTCCTTTGGTCCGCGTGAGCAGGGGAAATATGCGGCCGAATTCTTCACTGTCGTGAAGACTGCCTATACGTTGCCGTAAACGAGAGGCGGCGGTTGTCGGCGCCTGACGAGGGATGCCGATGGCTAGCATTGAAATGATCGAAGCCGCACGCGACCGCCTGGTGGGTCGGGTGCGGCGCACTCCGCTGCTCTCTTCGCCTTTTTTGGACGAACTTGCGGGACGACGGGTTCTGGTAAAGCCCGAATGCCTGCAGCACACCGGCTCCTTCAAGTTTCGGGGAGCGTGGTCGGCCATTTCCCATATCGCGCCTGACGTCCGTTCACGCGGTGTCATTGCCTTCTCATCGGGAAACCATGCACAGGGCGTGGCGCTTGCGGCGAAGCTCCACGCCATCCCCAGTGTTATCGTGATGCCCGCAGACGCGCCGCGTATCAAAATCGAAAACACCCGCGCTTACGGAGCAGAAGTCGTTCTCTACGATCGAGCGACGGAAGATCGCGATGCCATCGGTGGAAGGATCTCTCAGGAACGGGGGCTGACACTTGTCCGACCATTTGACGATCCGCTGGTGATCGCCGGTCAGGGTACGGTAGGCCTCGAGATTGTTGAGCAAGCTGCAGAAGAGGGTGTGGATGCGGCCGATGTGATCGTCCCTACGGGTGGCGGTGGTTTTGCATCCGGCATCGCTCTGGCGCTTGAGGCAAAGGCGCCGGGACTTCGGGTGCGAACCTGTGAGCCGGAAGGCTTCGATGACGTTGCACGGTCTCTTGCTGCGGGAAGGATCGAACGGAATTCGAGCCAGGCGGGTTCGATCTGTGATGCCATCGTCACACCTCAGCCTGGCAAGCTTACCTTCCCCATTCTCTCTCGCCTTTGTAGCCCGGGGTTGGTCGTTACCGACCAGGAGGCTCTCCGGGCGGTGGCGCTTGCGTTTCAGAGGCTGAAGATCGTCGTTGAACCCGGCGGCGCCGTTGCGCTGGCTGCTGCACTTTCGCGGGGCGAGGCGCTGGGGGATACTGTCATTGCGGTGGTGTCCGGCGGCAATGTCGACAGCGACGTCTTTGCTGAAGCACTGCGCCAGAACCCTTAGCAGACTCCTGTCCTGATCTTCGGGCGGAGCATTTAATTTCTGGTAGGATTTTTCACCGCCGCCCACCAGGAAGAATGTTTATCTCTACCGCTTTGGTAGAGATCGATTACGTTGAAGACCGAGATGTTGTTGCTCAGGAAGAAAGCATGAGGCTCAGCCTATACGATCAGCGGGTAACCTTCCCACGATCCGCCGCCTCCCGCCGGTTGGCATTTTTTGGCCAAGCCGCGCTCGTTGTACTTGCCTTCGCCTTTCTCGCAGCCGTGACATTCGGCCTGCTTGGGTAACTTCGCAGGCCGACCCCTCCTGACGGCGGGCTCTTACTGCGCCAACCAAGCCTCGGCCAGTTCCACCCAGAGATTTACACCGATCGGAAGTACGTCGTCATTGAAGTCGAAGCGCGGGTGGTGAAGCGGCGGGTCGCGGTCCGATCTCCGCGTCCCGAGATAGAAATAGCTGCCCGGACGCTCTGCCAGCATATAAGCGAAATCCTCACTTCCCATCATCGGGCGAGGGAGGTCGTGAACCTTGCTTTCACCGACAACACGTGCCGCGATTTTTCGGATGAACTCCGTTTCTGCTGCATGATTGACGGTTGGCTCGTAGCCCCGTTCGTAGTCAAGGGTGACGGACATGCCGTAGCTTGCAGCCTGCCCTTCGGCCAGCGTATGGATCCGCTTCTCCAGGAGGTCTCGCACCTCAGGATCGAAAGAACGGATCGTCAGCAGCATCTCCGCTCGTTCCGGGATGACGTTGCTTGCCTGTCCCGCGTGAAATGCGCCGACGGTCACGACGGCCTTATCCACCGGGTGCAGATTGCGCGACACAACGGTCTGCAGGGCCATGATGATGCTTGCACCGGCAACGATCGGGTCGGCGGTCTCTTGGGGCTCTGCCCCGTGCCCACCGCGGCCGTTGACGGTGATACGGCATTCATCGACAGCTGCCATGACCGGCCCTTCTCGGACATAGATCTCTCCGAACGGGAGACTTGGATCATTGTGAAGGGCGAAGACGGCATCGCAGGGGAAGCGTTCGAACAGCCCGTCCTCGATCATCAGTCGCGCTCCGCCGAAATTCTCCTCCGCCGGCTGAAAGATGAGATGGATCGTGCCGTCGAAGTTGCGACGTTCAGCGAGCAGCTTCGCCGCGCCCAGCAGCATGGTCGTGTGGCCGTCGTGGCCGCAGGCATGCATCAGGCCTGGCGTAAGGCTGGCATACACGGCGCCGGTTTCTTCATGGATGGGTAAGGCGTCCATATCCGCTCGAATGCCGATCGACCGCTCATCCGTCCCGTTCTGGAGCGTGGCGACCAGACCCGTCTTGCCCAGGCCCCGTGTGACCTCGTACCCCATAGCCACCAGCTTTTGCGCGACAAAGTCGGAGGTTTTTACCTCCGAAAGACCCAGTTCCGGATGCTGGTGGAGGTGGTGGCGGATGGCCGTGAGTTCGGGCATGTGATTGGATACTTGTATGGTCATGTGGTGCGCCTTGTGGTGAAGCGGGCTCTTGCGACGTGAGGCCATCCATAGCAACCGGTGCTTCAGGACGTAAGATCGCCGCCGAGAATTGTGCAAATCCGTTCAGCTGTTATTCAGAGTCGACAGGATAAGCGCGAAGATTGGCATTTTCCGTCATCGCCTGGGCCTGAGTGTTTGCAAAATCCGTACTTCCCTCTACTTCATCTTGTCGCGAAGCCTGCCGGCCTCTCAACGTTTGAATCAGCACAAGGATGAACGGGCTGTCCCTGAAGAGATCGCCTAAGCCAGCCCCGACGCCAGTCCAAGCCAGAAGCTGAACCCATGTCATTCCACAGCACGCCGTCCACCCAGCCCCGCGATCTTGAGACCAAGCAGGTCGATCACAATGACACGATCCGGGCACGCTACCTTGCCAATGACGAGCTGAGGGAGCTTGGGCGGACGTTTGGACGCGATGGACTGCAGAGCCTGCCGGAGTTCGTGGAATTCGAGTTTTTCGCCCGGCACCGGTCGAACGACAAGGAGATCCTTCGTGTTTACCGGGCGGTCGCGGCGGATGTCGAGGCGGGTGCTGCCATCACGCCAGCTGCCGAATGGCTGCTGGACAACCACTACATCGTGGAAGAGGCCATCCAAGAGGTTCGCCGCGACTTTCCGAAGCGCTTCTACCGGCAACTGCCTTGGGTGAAGGTCGGAACCCATTCGATGCCTCGCGTCGTGGCACTTGCGTGGCTTTACGTGGCGCACACTCACAGCACGATCTCCAAAGCTTCTCTCGCCGCAATGGTGGAGGGCTTCCAGGAGACGGATCCGCTTCAGATCGGCGAGCTTTGGGCGCTGCCCTCCATTCTGCGCTTTGTCCTGATCGAGAACCTGCGCCGTATCGCCGTTCGCGTGGATCGCTCCCGCCGTATGCGCATCAAGGCGAACGATCTGGCTGACACGATGATCCGCCTGAATGACGAGACGGCGAGCGCAGGTGTCTTGAAGGACATGGAGCCGCTCGCCGCGGATCCTACCTTCACCACCCAGTTCTTCTACCGGCTGCGTAATGCATCCCAGTCGTCGAATTTCGCCGTCGCATGGCTCGAGGAGCGCCTCCAGAAGGGCGGTACCGACGCCGAAGAGGTGATGATGGCGGAACATAACCGTCTCGCCTCCGGCAATGTCACGATGGGCAATATCATCAAGAGCCTGCGTGAAATCGACGACACGGAGTGGAGCGTCTGGTTCGAGGACGTGTCGCATGTCGACCGGATCCTGCGCGAGCATTCCGACTATGCCGAACTCGATTTTGGCTCCCGCAACAGTTATCGCAGCCGGATAGAGCAACTGGCGCGCCGCTCTGCGCAGACGGAAATCGAAGTGGCGCGCAGGGCCATTGCGCTTGCTGCAGACACGCCGGAGCGCGCATCAGATATCGGAGAAAGCGATATTGGCGCATTCCTGGTGGGCCGCCGGCGCCGGGAACTCGAAGCCGAGGTCGGATATCGCGCACCCTTCCTGCAGCGCTCGATCCGCCAGGTGCGGCGCTTGCAATGGATGGCGATCGCTGCGCCGGTCATTCTCCTCACCCTGCTTGCAATGACCGTTGTCGGCTGGTTCCTGACGGAAGCGGGCATGAGTTTGCCGCTTCTCGTCTTGTTCCTGTTCTTGTTCGCGTTGCCCGCCTCTGAGGGGGCGACAGGTCTGTTCAATACGCTTGTCACTTACTTCGTGAAACCTGCACGGCTTGTCGGTTACGAGTTCAAGGATGGCATTCCGGAAGAAGCGCGTACGCTGCTGGTCGTTCCCTGCATGATCACCAGCCGCGACGTCGTCGATGAACTGGTGCGAAACCTGGAGGTCCACTACCTCGCCAATCCTCGCGGCGAGATCTATTTCGCTCTGCTCAGCGACTGGAAGGACAGCGTCAGCGAGGAAACTGCCGCCGATCTCGAGGTGCTGGACTATGCCAAGGGGGAGGTCGCGTCGCTCAGCGCCAAATATGCCTTCGACGGCAAGCAGCGCTTCTACCTTCTTCACCGCCGTCGCCAGTTCAACCCGGGGGAAGGCGCCTGGATGGGTTGGGAACGCAAGCGTGGGAAGCTGCACGAGCTGAACCTTCTTCTGCGCGGTGACCAGGACACCAGCTATGTGCCTGGCGCCAACGCGGTCCCGGAAGGCGTTCAATATGTGATGACGCTGGATTCCGACACGCGTCTGATGCGCGACGCGGTTACCAAGCTCGTGGGTAAGCTGCATCATCCGATCAATCGGCCCGTTCATGATGCAGACAGCAATCGCGTGGTGGAAGGCTATGGGATACTGCAGCCCCGAGTGACGCCTTCGCTGACGACCGGCAAGGATGCTTCGGTCTTCCAGCGGGTCTTTTCCGTCGGTCGCGGCCTCGACCCCTATGTGTTCACGGTGTCCGATGTCTATCAGGATCTGACGGGCGAAGGGACCTTCACGGGCAAGGGCCTCTACCATGTCGACGCGTTCGAGCGGTCGATCAAGGGGCGGATTGACGAAAACTCGGTTCTAAGCCACGACCTGCTCGAAGGCTCCTTTGCCCGCTGTGCGCTGGTGACGGATGTCGAGCTCGTGGAGGACTTTCCCACCCGCTATGAGGTGGAGGTGTCACGCCAGCATCGGTGGGCACGTGGGGACTGGCAGCTTCTTCCTTATATCTTCGACCCTGCGCGCGGCGTCACCGCACTGGGCCGGTGGAAGATGGTCGATAACCTTCGGCGCTCGCTGACGCCAATCGCCTGGTTTTTTGCCTCCGTCCTCGGCTGGTACTTCTTCGAGCCGCTCGGGGCGCTGGTTTGGCAGATCTTCCTGATATTCCTGCTGTTCGTTGCGCCTACCTTGTCGCTGGTCACCGGCGTCCTCCCGCGCAGCACCGATATCGTACCGCGTGCTCACATCTATTCGGTATGGTCGGAGATCCAGTCGGCCAATGCTCAGGTGGCTCTCCGGATCGTTTTCATCGCCGATATGGCTTGCCTGATGACCGACGCCATCGGCCGCTCCCTGTATCGCCTTTTTGTTAGCCGAAAGCTGATGCTGGAATGGAAGACCGCTGCGAGCATCCAGTCCAGCGCCCAGGGGAACCCGGCCGGATACTACCGGCAGATGTGGCATGCGCCGGTTATCGCCATTTTCAGCCTGATTTTTGCGTCCATTCCCGGTGACAACGCCTTTCTTGTGGGCCTGCCGTTCGCGCTGCTGTGGATTTTCTCGCCACTTGTTGCTTGGTACGTGAGCCAGTCCGCCGAAACAGAGGATCGGCTTTTTGTTCCCGACGAGGCGGCGGCCGAATTGCGCACCATATCGCGGCGTACCTGGCGTTATTTTGGTACCTTTGTTACCGCTGACGATAATCATCTGCCGCCAGATAACTTTCAGGAGCAGCCAGAGCCCGTGCTGGCGCGGCGAACCTCGCCGACGAATATCGGCGTCTATCTTCTGTCGACCGTGTCGGCGCGTCAATTCGGCTGGATCAGCTTCGCCGACACGATCGAGCGGCTCGAAAACACGATCGCCACACTCGACAAGATGGAGAAGTACCGCGGTCATCTGCTCAACTGGTACCACACCGACAGCCTAGCGCCGCTTGGCCCACGCTACATCTCAGCCGTCGACAGTGGCAATCTCGCCGGCCACTTGATCGCGATTTCCTCCGCTTGCCGAGTCTGGGCGGAGGCGCCTTCGGCCCATCTGCAGGCGAGCCTCGATGGCATCGGGGACGTCGTCAGCATCCTGTCGGAGACGATGGGCAGTCTGCCAGATGACCGGAAGATCGTTCGCCCACTGCGGCGCCGGCTGGTAGAGCGCATTGCCGGCTTCGGCAATGCCCTCGCAGCGGTTAAGCGAGAGCACGAATTCGCTTCCATCCGGATCATCAATCTTGCGGTCCTCGCGCGCGATATCCAGAAGCTTGCGACAAATCTGCACTACGAAACCGGTTCTTATCTCAGCGAGGAACTAATCTACTGGTCGGCCCAACTCGTTGAGGTCTGCGAAGCCCATATTTCGGATAGTGTGTTCGACCATTCCAATATCGAGCCGTTGCGCAAGCGGCTCATCGCGCTCGGAAACCGCGCACGTGACCTCGCCTTCTCTATGGATTTCACCTTCCTGTTCCGTAAAGACCGGCGGCTGCTCTCGATCGGCTACCGAGTGGACAGCAACGAACTCGACGAGGCATGTTACGACCTGCTCGCTTCCGAGTGCCGCCTGACCAGCCTGTTTGCCATCGCCAAGGGTGACCTGCCGAACGAGCACTGGTACCGTCTCGGTCGACAGGTTGTTCCGATCGGTGCTCAGGGCGCCCTTGTCTCCTGGTCGGGTTCGATGTTCGAGTATCTGATGCCACCGCTCATCATGCAGGAACGTCAGGGTGGCATCCTGAACCAGACAAACAACCTGGTGGTTAAGGAGCAGATCGCGCACGGCCGCCGGCTGGGGACCCCTTGGGGCATATCGGAAGCCGCATTCAATGCCCGCGACCATCTCCTGAACTACCAGTATACTAATTTTGGCGTTCCTACGCTCGGCCTCAAGCGCGGGCTTGGGCAGAACGCTGTGATTGCACCTTACGCTTCGATCCTGGCGAGCCAGTACGATCCGCTGGCGGCCATCGAGAACCTAGAGAAGCTGGAAGCGCTGGGAGCACTTGGCCGGTATGGGTTCCATGACGCGGTCGACTTCACCCCGACCCGTGTTCCCGCCGGTTCCCGTTGTGCAGTTGTCTACAACTACTACGCCCATCACCATGGCATGTCGATCGCGGCCGTCGCCAACGTCGTGTTCAACGGCTACCTGCGCGAACTCTTCCATGCCGATCCGGTCATCGAGGCGGCCGAGTTGCTGTTGCAGGAAAAGGCGCCGCGCGATGTGCCGGTGATGAGTGCAAGGCATGAGGAGACACCTGGCAAAGGCCAGGCAGAACTGCTTCGCGCGGAGGTTCGCACGATTGAGAATCCCGCCTATAGAGACCGCGAGATTGCACTCCTTTCCAACGGCCACTATTCCGTCATGCTGACGGCGACTGGCGCAGGTTATTCGCGCTGGAACGGGCAGGTGGTCGCAAGGTGGAAGCCGGATGCAACGGAGGATCGCTGGGGTCAATTCATCTTCCTGCGCGACACCGCTACCGGGGACTGGTGGTCGGCGACAGCCGAGCCGCGGCGCGCCCCGGGAGAAATCACCAAAACCCTTTTCGGCGATGACAAGGTAGAATTCCACAAAACGGTCGGTAGCCTGACAAGTGTCGTGGAGTGCCTTGTAGCAACGGAACACGATGCTGAAGGACGTCGCGTGACGCTGCTCAACATGGGGAGCGAGGATCGCTTCGTTGAGATCACCTCCTATCTTGAGCCGGTTCTGGCGCTGGAAGACGATGACAATGCCCATCCGCTGTTTTCGCGGATGTTCATACGCACGGAAATCGGCCGCCGTGGCGATGTGATCCGAGCGTGGCGAAACAAGCGAAATCCGTCCGATTCGGACATGATGGTGGCGCACCTTGCGGCCGACAATGCCGGTTCCGCGCGCCCGACTGAGTTCGAGACGGACCGACGGAAGTTCCTCGGCCGCGGACGCAGCCTCTCGGAAGCGGCGGCGTTCGATCCGGATGCGGCGCTGTCAGGCACCGACGGCTTTACGCTCGATCCTATCATGGCCTTGAGGCGTGTTGTGCGTGTGCCTGCCGGAAAGAAGGTGAGCGTGATCTTCTGGACCATCGCGGCGCCAAAGCGCGACGAACTTGATCAAGCGATCGAGCGGTATCGTCATGCGGATGCGTTCGCTCATGAACTGGTCCAGGTTTGGACGCGCACGCAAGTCCAGATGCGCCATCTAGGGGTCACGTCTCAGCAGGCGGCCGCCTTCCAGCATTTGGCACGCTACCTCATCTATCCCGACACGCACCTGCGTGCCGACCCGGAAACCCTGCAGAGTGGGCTCCAGCCGCAGTCGATGTTGTGGCCGATATCGATTTCGGGTGACTTTCCGATCTTCGTGCTGCGGATAAACGACGAAATAGATATCGGGGTCGCAAGGGAGGCACTGAGTGCGCAAGAATACCTCCGCTCGCGGGGCGTGATCGCGGATCTCGCGATCATCAACGAGAAAGCGTCTTCCTACGTCCAGGAGATGCAGCACGCACTGGAGGGGCTCTGCGAGAAGCAGCGTCGGACAGGGCAAACGGAATCGGGCCGACCGCACGTCTTCGCGTTGCGCCGCGATCTGATAGATGATGTCACCTTCGATGCGATCATCTCCGCCGCGCGGGTGGTGCTTCACGCTCGCAACGGCAAGCTCATCGACCAGATCCATCGCGCTGTGTCCCTGTTTGCTGTCCCGATCGACGCTTCCGCGTACGTAAGCCCCTTACTCGGGGGTGAGGCCTTCGAAGTTGAACATACTGCCAATGGCCTCGGGCTGGAATTCTGGAACGGATACGGCGGCTTCGACAAGAAGGGGTCGGAGTATGTTATTCGACTGCAAGGCGGACAAACCACGCCTCAGCCGTGGATCAACGTGATCGCCAACGAGCGCTTCGGCTTCCATGTCGCGGCTGAGGGTGGCGGATATACCTGGGCAGGGAACTCTCGAGACTACCAACTGAGCCCTTGGAGCAACGATCCGGTCATCAACCGGCCAGTCGAGGCTTTCTATATCGCGGACCGGGAATCGGGACAGGTCATCAAGCCATTTGCGGCGCTGTCTCCCGCCTCCCCAGCCATGTTCGAAGTGCGCCACGGGCTCGGCTATTCGACCTTTTCAACCTGTGAAGGTGGGCTGGCGGTTTCATTGACGCTGACGGTGGATCGGCAACGTCCCATCAAGTTGTCCATTCTGAAGGTTCGCAACGAGAGCAATCAGCCCCGCCACTTGCGCGTCTACGGCTACGTGGAACTGCTGCTTGGGAACAACGTCTATCGATCGCTTCCCTACATTATCACCGGTCATGACAAGCAAGCAGATGCGGTCCTGGCGAGCAACCGGTACAGTACCAGTCACCAACGGGTCGCCTTTCTTGCCGCAAGCGAGCCGGTGTCGAGTTTTACCGCCAGCCGTCGCGATTTCATTGGACGCTTTGGGTCGATAGGAACACCCTCCGCCATCGTCGGAGCCGGGAGCCTCGCGGAAACAGTCGGGCTTGATGGTGACCCCTGCGCAGCACTTGCTTGCGATATCGAGCTGGCGCCGGGTGAAGAAAAGGTGGTTACCTTCTTCCTTGGCGATGCAGCGAATCGTGATGAAGCTGTCGATCTGATCGAGAGCGTCAAATCTGAGAACCCCTCCGCTATCCTTCATGACACACAGGACCACTGGCGCAGGCTGACTGGCCAGTTCAAGGTTGAGACTCCGGACAAAGGTGTCGACTACCTTGTAAATCATTGGCTGCCCTATCAGGCGCTGGCCTGCCGGCTCACTGCCCGCAGCGCCTTCTATCAAGCTAGCGGCGCCTATGGTTTCCGAGATCAATTGCAGGACACGCTTGCCTTTCTTGCGCAGGAGCCGTCACTGGCACGTCGACAGATCATCAATGCTGCCGCGCGACAATTCCCTGAAGGCGATGTTCAACACTGGTGGCTGCCGGACACGGGCGCCGGCGTCCGGACCAGGATCTCCGATGATGTCGTTTGGCTGGCTCACGCGATTGACGAGTACATCCGCACTACCGGCGATGATGCTCTTCTGGACGAACAACTGCCCTTCCTCGTGGGACCCGTTCTGGAGGCAAAGCAACATGATGCGTTCTTTGAGCCGCAGGTCTCGAGTGAGACCGCAAGTCTCTATGAGCATGCTGCGAGGGCTCTCGATCTAGCGATAGAGCGGACGGGGGAACAGGATCTGCCCCTGATCCTCGGCGGCGATTGGAACGATGGAATGAACCGGGTCGGGATCGGAGGCCGTGGAACGAGCGTCTGGCTGGGCTGGTTTCTGGCAGGGACGCTGGAGGCGTTCAAGGACCACGCCAGCCGACGCGGTGACACGATGCGTCTCGACCGGTGGTCGGCGCATGTCGAAAAGCTGAAGCAGGCGCTGGAAAGCGCGGGTTGGGATGGGAACTATTATCGCCGAGGCTATTTCGACGATGGTTCACCTCTCGGTTCCGAGCAGAACACGGAGTGCCGCATCGATTCCCTGTCTCAATCGTGGAGCGTGCTCTCCGGTATCGGCAGCGAGACGCGGTCCGGCCAGGCGATGGACGCGGTTGTTTCGGAACTCGTGGATGAGCAGGCGCAGATTATTCGCCTCTTCACCCCACCCCTCTCCAGTACGCCGCTCGACCCCGGGTATATCAAGGCTTATCCGCCAGGAGTTCGGGAAAATGGCGGTCAATACACTCATGCCGCTACCTGGGTGGTCCTGGCACTGGCGCGGCTCGGACGCGCCGATGAAGCATGGCGCTGCTTCCAGATGCTCAATCCGATCAATCACAGCCTCGATGCCTTGGCCGCCGAGCAATACCGGGTCGAACCCTACGTGGTGGCTGCAGATGTTTACGGTGCTGGCGGTCTGACTGGACGGGGAGGCTGGACTTGGTATACCGGGTCTGCCGGCTGGCTCTACCGGGCCGCTGTGGAAGGCATTTTGGGCATCCGCAAGGAAGGCAATCGGCTGATGGTTCGACCTGCCTTGCCTTCGGAGTGGACCGGCTTCAAAGCAGAGATGACGATTGATAGCGTCCCTTATCAAATTGAGGTCAGAAGGGATGCGGGCGAGCCTGTCGTGACTGTAAACGGACAGCGGGTCGGAATTCCAGGCTTCACTTTGGAGGCAGCGCCGTCTCGTTCGGTTCTGGAGGCCGTCGATCTTTGATAAGGTAACCGCGCCGACGAAGGGAACGCTGTAGCGGCCTTTCGCCGGTGAGGGTCCAGGTCAGGCAACCGGTTCGGGCGGCGTATCTTTGGACGCGTCGCTCTCAGCCAGGATGCCACTCGCCTTCAGAAGCGCCGTAAAGCGTCCACCGCTCTTGCTCAGTTCGTCAAACGAACCCATCTCCGTGACGCGGCCATTGTCGAGGAAGATCACTTTGTGCGCATCTCGTATCGTTGAGAGACGGTGCGCTATGATGAACGTCGTACGGTTCTGCCGCAGCCTGTCTATTGCCGCTTTGACCCGCGCCTCTGTTTCAACGTCCAATGCGCTGGTGGCTTCGTCGAGCACGAGAATTGGCGCGTTTTTGAGAATCGCGCGGGCGATTGCTATGCGCTGGCGCTCGCCGCCCGATAACTGGTTGCCGCGCTCTCCCACTGTCGTATGGTAACCGGTCAAGCGGCTTTCGATGAAATCAGTCGCCGCGGCAGCTTCCGCCGCCTGAACGATCTCCTCCTCGCTGGCGTT
>DASYHX010000480.1:0-26799 GCA_035998065.1 Pseudorhizobium sp. | reverse complement strand
TGCTGGCCGTCGCCATCCGTGTTCTCACTGATCGTATTCACGTCCTCGCCGGACTCGGCGACGTCGGCAACGTCATTGGGCATGACAGTGTCGTCTGTGCCCTGAGTGGCGGTTGGCTTCTTGGGATCATTCATGGTTGTTCTCCTTCCGGAGACCGAACAATTTGCGACGGATTTAGGTCCCGCCAACGGAGCTCCGCATGAACGTGATCGATGCCATCAACCGAGAGCAGCGACTTGCGGTCACAGACAATGGTGAGATCTGCCAAATCACCATCCTCTTTGATCGTGACGGCGACGAAACCGACGATGCCGGAGCCGCTGTGGCTGCCGTCATCAAGCTTTCTGACAATGAATGGCTGACGGTCGACTTAGCTGCCTTCCAGACCGCGAGGATGAATTGATGACTAACGTCGAGAAGTTTCAGCCGGTGGAAGTTGGAGAGAACTATCGTTTTGATCCGGATGAATTGCTGGAAGCAGCCAAAGGCCAAAGCTTCACCAATCTGGTGATCCTGGCAGAGCAACCGGATGGCGAATTGTGGGTCAGCGGCATGGCGAACGCTGGCGAGACTATGATCCTATTGGAGCGGGCGAAACATCACATCGTCTTCGGGAAGTGATCAATGCCAGACCATTACGGCACTCTTCCAGCTGCGCTGGCCTACCACGAAGCACGAGGCAATGCGGCTTGGACCGCCGCAGACGTGGACGACGACAAGCGACCGCTGCTCTGGTGCGCGCCTCGCAGGCGCTTGATGCTCTCTATGGTGCTCGCTATCCGGGCGTGGTCGCTTCTGCTGATCAGGATCTCCTTTGGCCGCGAGCAAATGTGATTTGGCGCGGCGAAGATCTGGCTGCGGATGACGTGCCGGCGCCGATCGAGAAAGCCGCCTATGAGCTTGCTCTTCGGGAACTGGTCAAACCCGGCTCTCTCGCTCCGGACGTTACCGCTGGTCCGCAGAAGATGCTGACAGAGGCCAAAGGCATCAAGTGGAGCGTCGTGGGGGGCTCCTCCGTGAAAGCGACACTGCCTATCGTTGACGGCATCCTTGATGAGATCCTGCTTGCGCGCCCGACCGGCACCACCGTCACTACACTTTCGAGGTTCTGATGTCCGAAGACTGGCGTGCAATAGCTGCTGAGGTGGCCGATGCCATCCGCTCCGTTTCCGACGTCTCCCAACCCCATGGCTACCCGGTGACGCTGCGCATATCAGGCGCGGTCACCGGCCCTGAATGGGACCCGCAACCGGGAGAGCCGGTCTACAAGGCGCTGTACGCCGTGGAGCGCTTTCAGGAGGTGCGCGATGCGTCAGGCACCCTGATAGGCCAGACCCGCCACACGCTGACCGTCACGGCTGATCCTGACGCTGTGCCGATGAAGAGCCATCAGGTGCTCATCGGCCAAGCCGTGGCCTATGTGGACGATGCGACTGACAAGAGCCTGCCGTGGGTGGAGATCGCCGAGGTCCGACCTCTCTCTCCTGCCGGCGTGGCCGTCCTGTACGAAATCGATCTGGTGAACTGATCACCATTCCAAGGAAAGGGAATTCCAATGGCTGAGAGCAAGCGCAAGCTGGTCAAGGTGGAAGTGACGCAGGCATTCCGTCGCTACAAGGTTGGCGATACTCCAATGCTAACCGCGTACGAGGCGAGGGCGCTCGAGCAGCAGGGTATGGTCAAGGCGGCCACTCAGGCTGCTGAGAAGCAGATCGCCAAGGCGAGTGTCCCCGCCGCATGACCTTCGAAGAACTCCTCAGCACCTATGAGCCTCGCCTTGCCGCGGCGTTCCGTGAAGGTGTTGAGGCCATCAAGTCTGCCATCGTTCTCCAGCGGGTCATTGATCGGCTGGAGCGTGGCGACCTGAACGGGGCGATTGAGGCAATGATGCTTGAGCCGGAAGCATTCTCTGCGCTCGACCTGGCTCTGCAGGAAGCGTTCAATGCGGGGGGCATCAATGCCGTGGGTGAGTTGCCGACGGTGCGGGATCCGGAGGGGGCGAAGGTCGTCTTTCGTTTCGGCGTTCGCAACCTTGAAGCCGAGGCCATCCTTCGTGATCTGTCGTCGTCTATGGTGACGCACATCACCGACGATCAGCGTCAAGGCGTTCGCTATGCCCTGGAACAGGGATTGCAGCGCGGGGCCAATCCTCGCCAGACAGCTCTTGATGTCGTCGGGCGGGTCAATCGTGTGACCGGCAAGCGCGAGGGGGGCGTCATTGGACTGACACAGCGCCAGATCGAATACATCGAGCGGGCTCGTCAGAACCTTCTCTCTGGCGATCCTGATCTGATGAAGAGGTATCTGGATCTCACGACCCGGGATAAGCGCTTCGACCGCACCATTCTTGCGGCCATCAGGGACGGCAAGGCTCTCAAGGCAGAGGATGTCCAGCGGATCATCAGCCGCCTGAATGATAACAACCTTCGCCTTAGGGGGGAGATGGTCGCGCGGACCGAAACCATGATGGCGCTCGGATCTGCCCGGGATAACGCCATTCGCCAGCAGATCAACGCCGGGAAGATCGAGGCCCGCGACGTCGTGAAAATCTGGCGCTCTGCCGGAGACAGCCGCGTACGTCACACCCACCGAGCGCTGAATAACACGGCCGTCCCGATCGATGGCGTCTTCATCAGCCAATCGGGAGCCGCGCTGCGGTACCCAGGAGACCCAAGCGCACCGATCAACGAGATTTCCGGGTGCAGGTGCCATGTGACCTACAAGGTCGACTACATCGGCGCTGTGGAGCGCAGGTTCCGTGCCGAGGCTGCCTGATGGCCACGCTGTCATTCTCTGCGCAGGTGGCGGCCTTTGCTGAGAAGGTGCCGGGCGCCATCGAAGCGGTATTCAAGGAGAGCGTGCAGGAAGTCGTTGAGGAGATGCAGAAGCCGGTCGCACAAGGCGGCAGGATGCGCGTCGGCACGGGCTTCTTGAGAGCATCGTTGATGGCCTCAACTGCCGCGATGCCAAGGATCAATCCGGGAGCGCAGCCGACTGAAAGCGGGTCCTACTCTGCCGACTTCGGCCAGATCGAGGCTGTGATAGCGGGGGCGGACGTGAACGACACGCTCTATTTCGGCTACACAGCCGCATACGCTGGCTTCCGCGAGTTCGGCAGTAACGGCCAGCCGCCAGACGCCTTCGTGCGCTCAGCGGCTCAACAATGGAACGGGATAGTCGAGAGGCAGGCGGCAGACCTCAAGCGTCGTCTTGGGCTTTAGCGTCATCTGACCGCTTCACTAGCGCTGCCTGCAGGGTGAACAGCACCTTGCGGGCGGTCGCTAGGACATTGTTGCCGAACTCGCTTGATCCGCTTTCTCGGGCCAGCAGGTTCCACGCCTCGCTCAGCTTGGCATGAACCTGGTCATCGGTGAGGGGCGGCTTTTCTGACATCGATGAGGATTTACACGAATGGCCACTGGTGTGGAAGCGAACATCTTCGCGGCTCTGTCCAGCCGGTTGCCGACCCTTGTTCTCAATCCCGCGCTGCCGATCGCTTGGCCGAACCTTCAGTTCCCGCCCGATGGGGTGACGAAGCCGAAGGAATACCTTGAGATCTTCTTTCTGCCGAACCGGACGGTGACGCGTACCCTCTCGCCCGGCCACCAGCAGCATAGGGGCATCTTCCAGGTGACCGTTCACCACCGGGATGGCGCGGGCATGGTGAAGCCTCTCCAATTCGCAGACCAGATCATCGCGCACTTCCCGCTTGGCCTCATCCTCGATCAGAGCGGCGTCCGGCTGAAGATCTACCGCAAGCCTTATGCCATCCCGCAGCCGCCTCAGAATGGCTCGGTGACGGTCCCTGTCACGATCGAATACGAAACCTACCAGCCATAAAGGAGCACACCGATGGCTATTACCACGGCGACCGGCGCCAAGTATTACATCGGGGGCACGACCTCCATCGACTACACTTCGGATGCCACGGCCATTGCCGCGTTCGATGCCCTGACATGGGTTCCGATCGGGGAAGTCGAGGACGGCGGCGAGATCGGTGATGAATCCGCTGATGTCACCTTCCAGTCCCTCAGTGATGGCCGCGTTCGCCACCTTAAGGGCGCCCGTGATGCCGGAACCATCTCTCTTGTCGTCGGCGATGACCCGCTTGACCCGGGCCAAATTGCTCTTCGTGCGGCCGAGCAGACGAAGTTCCTCTACAACTTCAAGGTCGAATACGAAGATGCACCGAGCGCCGACTTCTCCAACAGCGTCGACTACTTCCGCGGCCTGGTCATGTCCGCTCGGAAGCAAATCGGAGCCGGCGACAATGTCTTGCGCCGCACCTTCGCAATCGGGATCAACACCGAGATCCTGACCGTCGAGCCTGCCGATCTCACGCCGTAAGGAGTGCCCATGTTCGACCTCGAGAAATTCGAGCAGGAAGTCTCGTTCGACTTCGAAGACACCTTCACCGTTGAGATCATCCACCCTGTCTCTCGCGAGAAGACGGGGCTGGAGATCGAGGTGGCTTCCTATCGGTCGGAGCGGGTGAAGAGGATCCAGCGCAAGCTGGCGAATGCTGCCATCCGTGAGAACCGGAAGAACCCGAAGAAAATCGGGACTGTGGAAGAGGTCGAGGAGCGGACGAACGAAATCGTCGCGGCATCCGTGATCTCCTGGAATATGACCCGGGGCGGCCAAGCTGTACCGGCCACGCCTGAGGAGGTGATGAAGATCATCTCCGATCCTCGCTACTTCTTCATCGCAGAGCAGGTTGACGCTGCGGCTGACGAGGACGCGAATTTTACGAAGCGGTCGCAGAAGGCCTGATCGCCTACGCGACCGCGTTCTTCCTTCCTCGCCGCAGGAATGACCCGCCACCAGAGGAGCCTGAATTCGGGCTCCACATCTGGGGATGGTTCATCGAACTACACAACACCCGCCAGTCAGGCCTTTCGGCCAATCCCATCACCTACAGCGAGATCGAGAGCTTCTGCCGGTTGGCGGGGGCTGTCATCTCGCCGTGGGAGCTTTCTATCATCCGGCGCATCGATGCCGTGGTACTTTCGGTCATCAACAAGACCGGCGGCCACAAGAGGGCGGAGGCGACTGAGGCGGACGTGGCGGAATCCAAACAGCGCATCCGGGCGGCGGCGAAGAACCGGCGCGTAGTGAAACGAGAACAGGTGCCAAATGGCTGAGCTTGCCACCCTTGGGATTGAGGCGAGGGCGAAGGGCGTTGATGACGCGTCTCGCTCTCTCGACAAGCTGTCTGGCGCTGCAAAGCGTGCAGAGGCAGCCGTCGAAGGAATTGGCCCGTCTTCGTCGAAGGCTGGGGCTATGGCCTCTCGTGCAGCACAGGAGACGGCAACCGCTCTCAACGCTGAAGCTGCTGCAGCTACAAAAGCGGCCGGCGCTATGCGGCTTCACGCCACCGCTGCAAACCAGAACGTGCGCGGGCTTGGTGCCGCCTCGATGAACGTGGGAAACCTGGCCGCACAGTTCCAAGACATCGGCGTTTCTGCCGCGATGGCAATGAACCCTCTGCAGATCGCTCTGCAGCAGGGTACGCAGATCAGTGCCGTGCTTGGTCCTATGGGCGCGGCTGGTGCGGTCAAAGCACTTGGAGCCGCGTTCCTATCCGTTCTCTCCCCCGTATCCCTCGTGACCATCGGCGTCGTAGCCCTGGCCGCGGCGGGCCTTCAGATGGTGGATTGGTCAAGGTTGGCCGCGTCGTCCCTTACCCTGGTTTCCAACACTCTTGAAGCTATCGCTCCCTATGCTGCGGCCGCTGCGGCTGGTTTGGCGCTTCTCTACGCTCCTGCGATCATCGGCGGCACGGTGCAGTTGATCGCGCTCCTTGGCCGTTTGTCGGTCGCGGCGTTGGGTCTGGCGGCATCCTTTGCCGCTGCCAATCCTGCCATTGCCTTCGTCGCCGGGATCACGGCTGCTGTAGCCGCTGCGAACATCTTCCGTGACGAACTGGCCGGCATCTTCGGGCGAGACATCGTCGCCGACGCAAAGAATGGCATCAACGCGGTAATCGGAGCTTTCGTCGGCGGCTACGAGGGCATCAAGGCTACGTGGGCAAAACTTCCGGCCGCGCTTGGCGACATTGTGATGTCCACGGCCAATGCCGTTATCACTGGCGTCGAGAACATGATCAACAGCGTCTCGACGGCCATCAACGGCTACATCCAGAGCATTGATGGCATGTTGAAGTCTTTGCCTTTCGGCGTGGGCGAGGGGATCAACATCGGCTCCATCGGCACCGTGAGCCTTGGCCGCGTCGGCAACCCCTACGCTGGCGTCGCCGATGAGGTGGAGTCGACAATGGGCGCCGCTATGTCCAGCGCCATGAGCCGCGATTACGTCGGAGGTTTTGGCGAAGCCATAACCAGAGGAGCATCCGCAGCGTCATCCAAACTGAGAGAGCTTGCCAGCAGCCTTACTGCTGTTGACGGCGAGGCCAAAAAGGCAGGCAAGGGCGGGAAGGGCGCAGGTGATGCGCTGGATGCTGCCGCAAAGAAGGCACAAGCGGCATGGGAGAAGACGAAGCAGGCGGTAGAGAACGCCAAGCAGTCTCTGGGCGAAGGGTTCGGCGGGATACTGAAGGGGCTGGTAGACAAGTCATTGTCATGGCGTAATGCGCTCATGCAGGCAGGGCAGGCCTTGCTGAAGTACCTCGACCAAGTGGCTGTTGCCAACGGAGGCGGTGGCTTGTTTGGCGGGGGCTTGTTTGGGGGACTTCTGAAGGGCCTCCTGGGCTTCGCCTCCGGCGGCTATACAGGCAATGGTGCTGCCCACCAGGCGGCAGGCATTGTCCACAAGGGAGAGTACGTTTTCTCAAAGAAGGCGACGGCTCGTATCGGCGTTGGCAACCTGGACCGTGCGCACAAAGCCGCGAAGGGCTACGCCTCTGGCGGATATGTCACTCCGACTATGCCCGCGCCTGCACCATCCAACAGCAACATCTCGATCGGCGGCTCGACCTTCGTCTTCAATGGAGGGGGAACCAACGAGCAGATGCGCCAAGAGTTCGCCCGGATGCTTGACGCCCGAGACAAGCAGATCAGCCGCAATATCGGCAAGACGATCGATGAGCGCACTAAGGCTCGTGAGACACGGAAGGTTCGCGCCTGATGCCACGCCTGACGCCATTCGTTGATATCCCACTCATGTCTCAAAAGCCGATAGCCGGGCCAGAAGCAATCTCTGGTAGCCAATCCACCTCCATTGGCAACTTCACACAGAGTGTTGCCTCAGCCTTTGGCGGATGGGTGTGGGAGTTCGTATTCAAGCCGATGGAGGGTGAGGAATACCGTCACTTCCGCGGATGGCTCGCTGCGCAGCACAAAGGGGCGAATGCAACTCGCTGGCAGATGACAGATCGTGATCTTATGCCGCGATCCAGAGCGGGCGTCTCCGGAAGCGCTGGGGGCCCATCATGGTCTAACGGTATGCCTTGGTCGAATGGATTCCGATGGAGCTTCACCTATCCGAACGTCGCCGTGGTGGAAGCTTCGGCCTTCGATGCAACAATTATCAATCTAGGCAGCGAGTTTTGGGGGCATGCTCTCAAATGGGGGGACCGTATCGGCTTCTTTCCTTTCCACTTCGGGCTCTACCAAGTCACCGAAGTCATCGCTCCTGGTGAGTATCGGATATGGCCCCCGTTAAGAAAGGCGATCACGGCCGACGACTATGCCACGCTGTACCCCACGCTGGCACTTCGCCTAATGGCTCAGGATCTCGAGTACCCGACTGAAGAGCAGTCTCACACCATGGGCGCCATGGTGCGGATGATCGAAGTCATGGATTACGACATCAGGGACTATTTTACCTCATGACCGACCGTCTCGACACCATCAAGGCCATGAAGCGAATCGAGCTCGCGCGGCTGCATGCCGGCGAGCTGAACCGGGCACTGTTTCCCGACGATCGGCGGGACGATGATCTTACTGGCGAGGAGAAGGCGGAGATGCAGATGACCGTTTCCGAGCTCGTGGCGCAGCACCGTGCGGAAGTCTCTGCGTGGGAACAGGCTAACGGCTGATCATGGCACTCTTCACCGAAGAAGACCGGGCGTTCCTGCGGCGCCCGCACATTGCCCGTGCCTGGTTCGCTGAGCTGCATCTGCCGTCCGGGGTATGGCGGCTGCACAACGGGGTTGGGCGCAAGACGGTCGGTGGGCATGAATGGCGCGGCGTCTCCGATCCTGCCGGCCAGCAGCTCGTTTCCATGTCGGCTGTCGAGGATCCGCGCTTTGGGCAGGCGGCGAAGGTCGATATCGTCCTCTCGGGCGTCAACGTTGATTTCATCCGATCAGTGAAGGACCAGGCGCGGCAGATCGAGGGCGCGCTGGCCGACATCTACTGGTGCGCCTTCGACCAGGAGACGCAAGAGGTTTGGTCGGGTGGGCTGAAGAAGCTGTTTCCGGGCTATCTCTCCGCGCCCAAGCGGCAGAGCCAGGGCATCGGCGTTCGCACCGTGTCCTTCACGATCGAAACGCTATGGCAGAGCCAGAACTACCCGTTCGGTGGCCAATGGACGACGGCCGACCAGCAGCGGCGCTACCCCGGCGACAAAGGCCTCAAATACGTCGGCGTCAAGGTGACGGAGATCATCAAAGCATGATCGAAGAGCAGCTGAAGGCATACCTTGCCAAGACCGTTGATGCGCCCATGGTCTGGGGTGAGAGTGATTGCACCATGTGGCCGGCGCGGTGGATCGAGCAGGCGAGGGGCGTCACGCTCACCATCCCGAAGTGGGAGAGCCGCGAGAAAGCGCATGCGCTGATGGAGAACGCAGGCTCGCTGGTTGCGCTGTGGGACCAGGTGCTCGACGGGCATCTGTTCGAGACCGGCGCACCGGAGGCTGGCGACGTCGGCGTGATCGAAAGCCATCTGCATGGTGAGGCCGGCGGCATCTTCCTCGACGGCGGCTATTTCGCATGGCGTGCCGAGCCGCAAGGGTATCGCATCCTGCATCCACGCCAGAACACCGTCCTGAAGGCCTGGGCCATCCGATGAAGCTGACAAAGCTCTTGCTGACCTGCAGCGCCTCCTACGCTGCCATGACGGCGGATGCCTTTGCCGATCCCATGTCGGCCATTGCGACGGCCATTCATGGCTTCCTGCTGTCCAGCACGGCGATTTCCGCCGCGCTTACCGGAACGCTGGCAACCATTGCGGCCAATGCCATCGTGGTAGGTGGCGGCTTGGCGCTATCAATGATGGGAAGGCAGCGCCAGGGCGGGGCGGTGAAGCCGTCCGACATGAAGAGCAATTTTGAGACCGGCGAAAGCTCCGTCATTGAACTCGTCGGCCGTGGGCGTGGCGGCGGTCTGAAGGCCTTCGGCAATACGGACGGCAGCACTCGCGCCCGATTGATCTGTCATTTCCAGGGGCCGATCGACGCGATCGAAGCCTACTACCTCGGGCAACGCGAAGTCACGGTGGAGCCGAACGGTGACGTCTCGTCGCCACCATGGGCACGCCCCGGCGGCTCGTGGGCCAACTGGCAGACAAAGATGGGCACGGGTGCGGAGACCGCGTGGGCAGGGCTCATGTCGCTCTTCCCATCACTGTGGACGCCGGCGCATCAGGTTCGGGGTATCGCGCAGTCGCAGCTGTTGTTCTACAACCCTGGACTGGCGGAGGAGAAGTATCTCAGCCTCTACCAGAACCCGTCGTCCATGGATGGGGAAATCGTTGCCCGCGGGTCGCTGATCTATGATCCTCGCTCCGGACTGACGGCGTGGTCCGAGAATGGTCCGATCATTTGTGCTCATGTGCTGCGGCGCGATCCCGCCTTCACCTTTGCCCGCTTCAACTGGGCAAAGATTGCAGAGACTGCCGATGCTGCGGACGTTCTTGTCCCAACCAAGACGGGGACGGAGAAGCGCTCTCGCCTTTGGGGCATGTGGGCATGGGAAAGCGAGCGTGGCCAGACCATGCAGCAGTTCCTCGACTCCGCAGGACTCGAGATCCGGCTGGACGAAAGCGGGCTGATCTATTTCGAATTTATCGATGACGTGGTGACGCCGGAGATCGCGTTCACGCCGGAGGACATCTACGACTATTCCTGGGCTGCCGGGCCGGAGGCTGTCGAGCGGCCGAACATCTGCCGGGTCAAATACTACTCGCCGGAGCGGCTCTACGAAATCACAGAAATCAATCTCGACGGGATCGCCTGGGCGCGGATCAACGAGGAGGTGGAGAAGTACGGCCCGAAGTATTTCGATATCGAGCTGCCGTTCTGCCCCTCTGCCTCTCAGGCGCAGCGAATTGCTCGCCGCATGTTCGCGCTTGCCCGCGCCGATCGCGGGACGATGGTCACTAATATGGTCGGGCTCGCGGCCTGGGGGTTGCTTTATGCGCAGATCACCGAACCGGATCTCCTCGACGTCGAGACGGTGCGGATCGAGGCCCCGCGGGTAGACGATGAAAATGGCTCGGTAGAGATCCCGTTCGTTGTCTGGCCGGCGCTTACGGCTTGGAATCCTGCAGTCGACGAAGCCCCGGCTCCGGATGTCGTGCCGGAGCTGGGCTATGAGACGGACATGGAGACGCCGGACGCGCCCTATGCGGCGTTGCAGGTCACGTATCCTAACGGAAGCCAGGAGATGCGGATCGGCTTCAACCTGCCGGGGCAGGAGTATGACGTCACGGAAGCTGCCTACCGAACCTATAGCGGCGGGCTGCCGAACAGTTGGATGGGCATGACGGAGTACCCGTCCCAGAGTTCAGCTTACCTGGCCTACGAGCCCGGCAACTTCGAAGGACAGACGATTGATACCCGCGTGCGCGTCTTCAAGGGCGACGAGGGGAGCCACTTCTCGGACCTGCTGAATACGGTAGTCAGCGTCGACAACTCTGCTCCGGGGGCGCCGACGCACGTCAGCGGTGATGTCGGCTACTCCGGCACGACCGGAGAACTTAGCGTCGTAGTGCGCGCCGATGAGTTGCGCGCCGTCGCGATCAAACTGCAGCGCCGCTGGCGTACCTACGCTCTCGGCACCTGGAGCAGCTGGGAGAACATCTCGCAGCAGAATGCCCGCACCCGGCAGACCCTGACATTCACCGACAGCCAGGGCGTCACGGCCAGCGGTGGGGAAGTCGAGTGGCGCCTTCAGACTCTCGTGAGCGATGGCACGGCCGGCGCATACCGCGAATTCGCCGTCATGATCCCCGGCTCCTAGCACCCTATCCAGAACATCAAGGAACGAATGAATGAGCGTCTTCACGAAGCGGGCCCAGCAGATTTTTGCATCTGCAGACGAGAACGGCAATGCGCGCGCGATTCCTGAGCAGGAAGTCGGTGTATGGGGGACGGAAGTCGAGCGTGAGTTCGATATTGTCCGCTCTGAGGTGAATGCGGAGCTAGGTGTTGTTCGACAGGAGATCGAGGCTGCCGCCGAAGGACTCGTCCAGAACGAGACGTGGACTGAGCTGGCCTCGATCAACGGAACCAGGAACGGCCAACCGGGCCGCGTCACGGGGCCAGATACCGGAACTCATGTCGATCCGATGACGGGTGAGACGGTTGGCAACACAGGCGAATACTCGTGGAGTTCTTCGCCCACCGGATGGAAGAGGGTTGGCGAAGTTCTGGTCAAGAGGAGCTCAAGCCCAGGGGCGAATTTCGTGGACGAACTCGGCTTCATCGGCGCTCAGATTGATGATACCGGCGCGCTGAGAACCTTGGAGGAAGATCGCACCTATGAGCTGAACGATACTCGCTCGGATGATGAGTTTCTCGCGGTGACCGACCCTCTTGGTTTCAAGTCTCTGTCGCTCACTGCCAATGGTCTTAAGGCGAAAGGGTTATCTTCTGAAGCTGACGTAGCCTTCAACGAAGGGTTCAGCGCTTCGCCTTTGATCGGTGGAACGCTCGTCGCATTTGAGGGTGCTGAGACGCATCTCTACATCCGCAATGTGATGACCGACCGAAGCGACGTATCCCGCTATCGCGGCACATTCTACAGCGAAGCGGCGATCGACGGGACACGATCCGCCTATAGTCGGCTTGGAGACGATGATCTCGTCTTGGACCTCAGAAAGAGTGGCCCCACTGGGTATCTCCAGACAAGGCTGAGTGAAGTTTCCTCGGACCTGCGCCATCAGGTGGAACTCTCGGTCGTAACGGTTCCCGTAGCGCCCGGATCTTTGAACACGGCTTCCGTGCTTATGATTGGGGACAGCATCACGAACCGTCAGCTCGCGGCTTATGTCGAGGCACTTAGTGCTTTCAACGGCTATGACCTGAGCTTGATCGGCACACTGAATGCGTCCGGAATTGACAAGATCAGCTCGGACGCCACAGGCCCCCTAGGCGAGGCGCGTGAGGGCTGGCAGTTTGGAGACTTCACCTATTCCATCATAGACCGCGTCACCATTGTCGCTCCCGGTGACGAAGCAGCCTATATGAGCGCCGACAAGGCGGCGAAATGGCCGCAAAACCCTTTCTTGCGGGTATCATCCGGAGGAGATGATCCGTCTGTCATACGCAACGGGCACGTCTTCGACTTCGACTTTTACCTAAGCCGGTTTTCGCTCCCCACTCCAGATCTCGTTTTCATTGGGCTCGGCACAAACGACGTCCGCGATCTCGACAGCCCTGATCTGGGACCTGCTATCACCGATGGGCTGACCATCATCTGCTCGCAAATTCAGTCGGCCAGGCCCGGCACAAAGATCATCATCTGGTTTCCGCCAATCTCTCGATCTTCCGATCGAGACAGCCGCTGGGATGAGTATGTTGAAGTGCTCTCTCGGACGATCGCATTCGTACGACAGCAGGCTTCGGCCGATGTTCGACTGATACCGATCTGGGCAATGGCCTCTCAGGAAGTCGGTTTTTCACTCAGTGCCGGCGCAACGTCTGATCTGGGTGTCCAGACAGCCCCTCTGTCTGACGCCGTCCACCTCTACCGGTACAACATCACCACTGTCGCTGAGATCCTGGCCGCAGCTGCAGCCGGCGCGGCACAAGGACTTCTCTAATCCCTCTTAAGGAGCTTTTCGATGGGTACAAACATTCTGGTTACCGGGGCCGATTTTTCATCGAGCGCGGTGGGGTTTGACGCCGCAGTTACCGCCAATCTTGTGGGGCTTTGGTTCTTCAACCGAGGAGTCCGTGAAAGTCGCCGTAACCTGGCCGTGGGCGGCGTCGATGCAGAGGTCTTTGGAGCGCCTTCGGACCAAGGCCTCTTCCTGCGCTTCAAAGGCCTGTCGAACTTCTTTCAGACGGACATCTCTGACAGCGTTGAATTCACCCATATTGCGGCTGTCAAAACGGTCGATACATTGGCGGATAGCCAGCACTCGCCCATGTATGTGAGCAACTTCGGATCCGGGTCTGCTGCTGGCTATGTCTCCTCCGGTCTATCCGGTGCCAGCATCTATTGCAACTCTGCCTCAAGTATCACGATGAGCGCCTCCCGTTACACAGACGGAACACAAACTACTGTGACGTCTGGTGGTGCGCCTCTTTCCATCACATCGGCGAGTATGTGGAAACTGGTGGCCTCTCGCAGTCGCGCCAACCGGTCTCAGAGGGACAACCTGTCGGAAGACATCGCTGGAGCCGGCAACTACACGACCAATCGCGTTCTAGCTGCTGGAGACTTCCGGATCGGAAGTTCTTACAGCAGCAGCTGGACAGGTGAGGCGGATATTGCGGCTGTCGCTATGTTCAGTCGATATATAGACGATGTGGAGCTTTCCACGATGGCGACACAGTTGCGAAACGCACTGGCACATATTGGCGTTGCGGTCTAACTGTTGATGTTACCGAAGTAGCGAAAGGCGCTTTGGCGTTCCGCTTCGATCTGGGAAGACAAACTAAACGGAACGCTTCAACGAAGTGCTAGGTGATATAGATTGACTTGGTATTCGCGCCAATCAACTTCCGTGGGGCGGGTCGCCTTCTGGTGTAGGTGCTGAATGATCGAGCTGGGGGTGGTCGATGTCCCATTCCAGCCTCTCCCACTCATCGTAGGTGGTAACCACCTTTTCACGGTGCTGGAACGATTCTTCCGGACGATACTCAAGGTCGGCTTCTGTCTCAGCAGGCTCCAATTCCTCGCCGGCTTCCTCATTGTCGCTGTCTAATTCGTCACTGTCGTCGAGGTAGCGTAGGCGCGGCGTGTTTTCCATATTACTCTCTTTCATGCAGCGGTGATTGAGGGCATCCGGACACCGTCACGCATTTCAAGTATGAAATCTAGTGCATCTTCCAAATCGATCAGCTTCCCTGTCCGTGGATCAACGTAAATCGACTGACGGATACATGCCGCGTGGAAAAGTTCTTCTACAGAGAGCGCCCGTGCCCTTCTCGGAAGACGTTGCCTGTCATGAGTGAGCCCCCAGCCAGAATAGAAAGGAAGGCCAAATACATGCACTTCCTTCCCGCGGAGTACGCCCTCAAAGCCCACCTGAGACGTCACAACGTATAGCTTTGCGCACTGATCAAGTGCGCCTGTCAATTTGCATTCGTCTGGGAGCAATGACACCCTGCCATCGAAGGTGTGACGGTTTCTTCCTCTATTGTCGGGATGGAGCTTTAGGAAGATAGGAGCGTCGGGATTTTCTTGTATCGCAGCCTGAATCATCAACTCGAATGTTTTTTCCGATGCTGCGCCAAATTCAATGCTTGCATCGTTAGACTTTTGATCAACCAAAAGCACGCCGTTGGAAGGGAAGACGAAGCTGCTGGGCGGTGATGGCGGGCGATAGTTGTATTTGGTAATGCCGTTTAGGATGATCTTCTCTATCAGAGTGCGGGCTCGATCGGACTCTCTTTCCGATAGCTTCGACTCTTCACTGTTTAAGAAGGTTTCTAGGCGCGACGGGTTACGTGCGTCGAAGTAGTACCCCATGTCGTCGAATACGTACCCGAATGACTTCCTCAATAGAGGTGGGGCACTAGTCTCAAAGTAGGGTGCGAATGCACCGAAGAACGTTGTCTCCACGAACAATAGCTGTTTGTGATAAGAATTCGCTGCGTGAAGTGCCTTCCAATACAGATCCTGCCGGAGGCGTTGGACGAGCAAAATAAGACCGTCTGTTTCGGAGAGGTCTAACCCACGTCGAACGTTTGGACTCTTGAGGATGGTCTTCAAATTCTCGTGGAAGCCGCCGTCCAGATCCTTGGGTTCGCCGTTGGTGCTCCATCGTTGATGCTCTGGAATCCCCTCGAGGAACGTCCGCGCATCAAAATTCTTCGGAAGAGGTCGCTGACCGACCGACGCCAGAAGCATCGCGCTCTGCTGATCTAGAAGATAGTAGGGAACCAAGGGCGGCGAGGGCAGCTGTGACGCTGTCGGCGGTGCAGCCAGTTTAGTGGAAACTTTGGCTGAAAGGGCAGACAAGCTTTGTTCGGCGTTGCGTAGCTCAAGCCTGGTGCGCCGGAGATCGGCGACACTTTTTAGGTACCCACGCACCCGAGACAAGATCGACGCCTTTTTCTTCTGCCCCTTTTTAGGAGATGGAACTTGGGTCGGTGGAGGTACTCTTTTCTCAACCTTTGGCTTTTCTGGCGCAGCCTCCGCTGGGCGCATCTGCTCTGTGAAAAACTGCGTTTGCAAAGCGCAATCCCACCAATCACCAGCGCGAGGGTGCTCCCCAGACGCCCAGGGCTTGCGCTTATAGGTATAATGTATCAGCGCGGGATCGTTCGCGGCTTCGTCCAACTCGGCCAGGCTAAATGAATTGTTCGTTCCCGCGTTTTGCTCTCGCCAATCCGGCAAGAACATTGATCCATGGACGTTCCAAGTCACTGGCAGATACTTTATCAAGTTGTGGAAGACTGAGTTGATGATCTGCTGATCGCCTAAAGTGATGAGGTAGCGGTGGCCGGACAAATACTCATTGATCATAGACGAGAACGGTAGAGAGCGTGCGAACGCGAGATTCACTACCGTCACGCCAGCATTGATATGTGCCGACCGATCCGGGAGACCGAACCGCCTATTGTAGACGTAGCTGATAGAGTCTTGCACGCCAGCAAAGAGGAACCCCGACATATCTATGTCGTACACCTCGGACAGAGGTTTCCGAACAATGATATCACTATCTAGATAGATGCAGCGGGCCATGTCCTGAGGCAGAACGTTATGCATCACCAGCCGGTAGTAGGTCGCGAGCGTGATTCCCGGCGTCGTTCTGATGTTCTCGAACTGCGAGGCGTCAACGATGAGGTTGTGCAGTTCAAACTCACGGATGGCGTTTAGGCTCGAAGCCTTCTTTAAAAGTTCATCTGAAAGAGGGGTGTCAGTCAGTACATAAACGCAGACGCGCCTATCCTCTGTCAAATTCCGCAGAACCGAAAGTAGGGTGACGACGGTGTATTTGAAGAAATTCTCATCACTTGAGAAAACAATATTGATAGGCGCCATCTGTATCTTGCCTAACGTTTGACGTGAGAAAACAGGACGACAGAACCGTGCGAATGATATTCGTCGTAGTGAAAGTCTCGAGCGCTCATGCTGTCAAACAGTTTCTTAACGCCATTGCGCCCAAGAACTTTGGAGTGAATTTCCATCAGCACCCGGGTCACGCCGTACAAGCTGGCGTTGAAAAAGAGATCAAGTTCCGCTCCTTCAATATCGCAAACTACGAAGGTGGGGCGGAAGCTCTGCACTACTTCATTGAAGGATTGGCAGGGGACAATTGCGGTTGATTGGTATTCACCCGCGTTTTTCGAGAAAGACGATCCCCAGAAGTCCTTGCGAACATAAAATGTGAGCTCCTTTTGCGAAAGATCGGAGGTCAGTGCAGCGTTTCTCACCGTCGCCTTTGAAACCCCGTTTAGCTCGTGAACTGATTGAATGTAAGGGATCAGGCGTGGATCTGCTTCGTAGCAAAGAACATCTTCCGTTTTCGGATCGCGGCCGGCGATCGTAGAGATAAAGCCGAGCCCGCTGCCGATCTCAAGAACGCGGTCCCCTTCTTTCAGGAGCTTTTCAACCTGCGTGGCCTCTTTGCTTTCGTATCGTCCGGCTGTGATCGATTCTCGGACCCGCTGCGAAATGAAGCGTTCATCTTCTGGAAATTTTACGCCTCTGCATTCTAAAACCATGAACTTATCCTCTGAGCCGCACGTGTGCGGATGTTGGTATTGGCTGGAGTAAGCTGATCGACACCGATAATGCTGTGAATGCTGGCGTCACGGAGCACCTCATAGATCCCAGGCGCTTCCCTCTCAAACCTCTCATTGTCGCGATCGAGCCACGGTAAGTCGAACGTTCCGGCGCCGCCCAAAGTGGATGATCGAAATGTTGGTTCGTCCTTCTTGTCAGCGGCAATAACTGTGATCACGTTGTGGGTACTTGCCGGAATGGGAATAATAGAAAGAAACTTCTTTGGGTCTGTCGACTCGTTCACCAAAAAGAGCAGTTCGTCGCGATCAAAGTCGCACCCTTGGCCGTAGATAATTCGCTCCTGATAGCCCTCGCTTGAAGGTTGAGGTGGTAGTGAGCCGAATTGCTCCGCCGCCACCCTTACCGCCGAGTTCTGCTCTACTAAGCTTATGAACATTCGATAGGTCACAAACGGCAGCGGCCGCTCAAGTGGATACACTCTGGTCACAGGACTGAATGCCACGGTCCTTGCCAGCATGTCTCTCTCTGAAAAAAGTCGACCCATCAGAAGCGCGCCATACCCACCTTTGCTGGAACCAACGAAGACGATCTCACGCACACCCAAAGAACGGGCAAGACGTACAATATCGTGAAGCAGAAGATCCGCTTCGAAGGTATAATAGCAGCTGTTTTGCTCATGGAGATGGAGAACGTGAGCATCAAAATCATGTCTCGCCATCATGAAACTTCGATGCTCAGAGAAGATCACCATCAACCTATGCGATCTTCCGGGATGGTTTTTGAACAAAACCCGATAATTCTGATGGGAAGTCTTCAACAACTCGATCTGCCGGCGATCCTCCATGATCTTTCGTTTCAGTGCGGCGCAGCAGAGAGCCATAGCGCCATTCGCAGCAAAAGATGGCTGATCTTGATCCAGCTTCGATGTACAGGATCCGTCAGCCAGCCAAGCAAAGCCTCCTACCGCTGCAGGAGCGATCTCTTTCGCTAGACCAAACGCGGCATTTAAATCGGAGGTGTAGTGTGGGATTTTGCCGCCTGAACCGCTTACGTTGAATCCTACCGCAAATGCGATCTCAGCATCCAATTCGCGACTCGGCTCGATAGCCTGTTCTAGGGCTTCAATTATCCTAGCAAGTGCCACGCCAGCCTCCGCATCTGCGACGTTCAACCATAGAACGTGCCACTCCGCAACTCTTGGTGCTCGCGTGCGTGGCAGGGGAACATCAAATCAGCTGGTTCGGCTGGGGCTGCAGCTCCATTAACACCGAGCACTGTGTTCAAAAGCAGACGAGGTGGGCACAATCGCGCT
Source organism: Pseudorhizobium sp. (assembly GCA_035998065.1). Taxonomy (GTDB): domain Bacteria; phylum Pseudomonadota; class Alphaproteobacteria; order Rhizobiales; family Rhizobiaceae; genus Neorhizobium. Next base: position 8,437 of record DASYHX010000480.1, on the reverse strand, counting down.
TTTGGGCGCGGCTTAAGACCGACCATTTAGGCAACTGGGGATGCCACCACTTCTATTTTGTGTATAAGCAGGCAGCTCTATCGGTGATGGGCTGCTTACACGGCAGGTTGAAGCTGGAGATCGCTTTGAGTAAAACAGTGTTGGTAGTCGGAGGGGCCGGATACATTGGCTCCCACACCTGCCTTACCCTCTCGGAAAGAGGGTACCGGCCAGTGGTCTATGACAACCTCTCCAATGGGCATTCCGAGTTTGTCCGGTGGGGCCCTCTGGAGGCTGGAGATGTTCGGGATCGGCATCGCCTCGCCGAGGTTTTCACGAAGCATCGTCCGGACGCGGTGCTTCACTTTGCGGGCCTGATAGAAGTCGGAGAGTCCGTCAAAGATCCTTCCGCCTTTTATGACAACAATGTCGTCGGCAGCTTGACGCTTCTCTCTGCCGCTATGGATGCGGGGGTGGAAGCGTTCGTTTTCTCCTCCACCTGCGCCACTTATGGTCTGCCGGATCAAATCCCGATGAATGAAAGCCATGGGCAGTCACCGATCAACCCGTATGGGCGGACAAAGCTAATGGTAGAGCATGCGCTGAAAGATTTCAGCGAGTACAAGAGCCTGCGTTCTGTCATGCTGAGGTACTTCAATGCAGCGGGTGCTGATGCTGAGGGGCGTATTGGGGAGTGGCACGATCCGGAAACACATGCCATTCCGCTTGCGATTGACGCCGCGCTCGGACACCGCCCTTCCTTCCGGATTTTCGGTAGCGACTACGATACGCGCGACGGCACGTGCGTGCGCGACTACATCCACGTGCTAGACCTTGCCGATGCGCATGTGCGGGCGGTGGATTATCTGCTGGCCGGAGGTGAGACTATCGACCTCAACCTTGGCACCGGCACGGGCACCACAGTCAAAGAACTGACCGACGCCATTGTCAAAGTTACGGGCAGAGCCTTTCCGATCGAGCACACGGACCGTCGCCCCGGCGATTCCCCTGCCTTGATTGCCGACAACGCGAAAGCCAAGCGAGTTTTGGGATGGGAGCCACTTCGGGACATCGATGAGATTGTGCGCTCCGCATGGAATTGGCACGCTAAAGTAAACCACTGACGTACGACAAACGTACCTTAATCAACAACACTCGGCATCCCCGCCACTGCGGTTGTTCCTAGTCCCATTTTCGTGCGCCTCGCACACCGGCCACTCATAGCCGAAGACTGACCATCAGAAAATCAGGAGAAACCGCCATGACCGCGTTCAACGGCTTCGTGGGCGCTGCTCGTCGTCTTGGCGACATCGATCTTCCCCGCAAGGGGCACGAGATCGGCGACGGGATGCTCTGAGAGAGGGATCGCGAGAGCGGTCCGGGCGGGACGTAAGCTGAGGGGGAGCTAGTCGCCCTCGCGATTGACGTCAAACCTCAATGTCCGGAAATGGTTCCTGAGCGTCAGCGTTCTTTCCTTGGCGTCCGCCGGCCCTATCTTTCCCGTAGAAGAAGGAGCTCGTATGTCCGACGCTGAACTCACCCCCAGAAAGCGGTCTCTAGTGGAGAAGAGAGCGGCCACAGATGCAGCTGCACTAGCGATCATCGACAAGGAAGCGGCTGATCGCGAGAAGAAGACTGAGAGGCTGCGCGCGTTGCGGCTGGCGCAGCCGGTGGCCCTGCCAGAGACAAAACCGAAGCGCAGCCGCAAGGTCAGCAAAACTTAAGCGGCTGGAACGCGCGGCTTGCGCAAGTCAACAGAGGTTTCATTTGGTCGCCGCGCGTTCCAAGCGTCGAGGAGAGACGCGTTGCCGGAACTGCGGCGCTGAGGGAAGGTTCCCGCAGCCGCACGAAGTGAGGCTGCTACCAATAGCATCTTTCGCATGCTGTACCTAAACGCTTAGGCGGGACGATAACGCCTGGCGACCAACCACCAACACACACTTCCACACTCGTGAATTATCAGGCTCTGGACGCCCTTCATCGAGCGCGTTTGGTGATCACCCTCTTGACCAGCCTCGTCAGGTCTGGCTCCTCATCGGCGCCTTTTGCCGGGTTACATACGGGGCAGGGCATACCCGCGCCGCCGCATCTGCACTCCCTTTGCCCAGAGAACGGCTTCCGTTGGTGATGCTCACAAACCCAGCCGGTGTCATCGCAGTTTTCGCACTTCATCGGCCGACACCTTAGCCGAAGACTGACCGTTCAAAAAGGCGAGCAAGGATGGTGAGAGTGGTGCCCTCGCACAGGAATTGAACCTGGCTCTCCTGCATACGAAGCAGGTGCTCTACCGCTGAGCTACAAGGGCATCGGCGCGCAGGACGGAATGCAGGACGTCCTACCGATACGAGCCGTTATATCAGCTGCTTCTTAAGGGCGGGTGAATCCCGCGCCGACAATTTCACTCATCAGGAGAACATCATGGATCGCGAAGCGTTCTTCGCGGCGTTGCGGCGTCGTGGGAGCGGCGTGTTCGGCACGTCGCTGAAGCAGGGGCAGGTGGAGGGCATCACGTCCATCCTGGACGAGGCGGAGAGGCGAGGGACGAGGACCAATGATCTCGCCTATGCCCTGGCGACCGTCTACCACGAGACCGCGCGCACGATGCAGCCGGTGATGGAGACGCTGGCCAAGAATGTCGACACGGCCATTACTCGGCTGGAGAAGGCGTGGAAGGCCGGCAAGCTGAAGTGGGTGAAGACGCCGTACTGGCGCAAGGGCCGCAACGGCAAGAGCTGGCTTGGCCGCGGGCTGGTGCAACTCACCCACGAGGACAACTATCGGAAGATGTCGGAGGTGACCGGTGTCGATCTCGTTGCCAATCCTGATCGAGCAATGGAGATGCCGATCGCGGTGAAGATCCTCTTCGACGGGATGGAGCGCGGCAGCTTCACCACGAAGGGGTTCAACGACTTCATCGACGGTCTGGACGAGAGCGATGCTCTGGATCGCGCCGAATACAAGGCAGCGCGCAAGATCATCAACGGAACGGACAAGGCCGACCTGATCGCCGGATATGCTCTGGCGTTCGAAGGCGCTCTCCGCGAGGCTGGCTACCGGGAGAAGGTCGCCGATCACGCTCCTGCGCCTCCTGTGGCTGCTGAGGTGCCCAAGAGCCGCACGGACACTGTCACCGTCCGCGTGGTGCAGGAGCGTCTGAAGGAACTTGGCTATACGGAAGTCGGGACACCTGATGGCGTGTTTGGCAAGATGACGAAGACCGCCATTCTCGCCTTCAAGAACGAGAACGACCTGAAGCCGATCAATGACGTAATTGACCAGGCGTTTTTTGAGGCGCTGGACACGGCAGGGCCTCGCGATCTGCCGCGGGAGACTGTGCCGCCTGAAGTGGTGCGCAAGAACGCTCCGGAGGTTCGCACCAACTGGCTGATCAAGATCGGCGCCCTTGCGGCTGGCATTCCTGCTGCGATCGGTGGCCTGGTGGATGGCGTGCTCGACAACCTCGGCTTTGCTCGCGAAACCATCAAGCCGCTGAAGGAGATGTTCACCGATATCCCGTCCGAGGTCTGGCTGATCGGCGTGGCTGTGATTGCCGGCGGTGCCTACCTCGTTGCCCGCAACGGGGAGCAGAAGGGGATTGCTGCCTACCAGTCAGGGGAGCGGCGCTGATGTTCTCGTCCCCACGCGTCATCGGCGCTCTCGCCATCCTCATCATTCTCACCCTCGTCGTCGGCTGGATCTGGGACAAGGCCGGCGATGAGGCTCTCAACGGTATCGAAAGGCAGAACAATGAAGCAGGTGATCAATCGGATCGCGCTCGCGATCGTTACGACCTTTGTGTTGACGGGGGCGGCGTGTACGACTTCGCAACCGGCGACTGCTCCAGGTCTTAGGCGCGTGGTTGGAACGGATCTCATCGGAGCTCGCGGCGCAACGCCTGCCGATCAGCGGAAGATCGATCGGACCGTGGTCGGCATCTGCGCTGCGGACGTCTGGACCCGTGAGGAGTGCCGGCGGCACGGGGAGGGCGGTGCCTGAGATGCAAAAGACCCGATCAAGCTATGGCGGGCCTGACCGGGTCTTTCGTCACGTCGAGTCGGCGGACTCGATGTGCGCATTGAAGTGACAGCTAAGGCTTTTGCCGGGCTTACGAATGGGCCCGGCATTCCTCCAACTCAGTGCATGAAAGCTGCGATATGCCGGGATCGAATGACGACACCCTGCGGGTGCTTGGCCGCCTGGAGGAGAAGGTGGATGGCGTGGGCAAGCGTCTCGACAGGTTCGAGCAGGAGTTCACCGACGAGCGAAGGAGCAGCTCAGAGAGCCGACACAGGCTTCACGAGCGGATAGACGAGCAGTCCAGCCGGATCACCGAAGCGGAGAAGACAGTCGTGGCGGCGGCGATCGCAGCGCAGCAGCGGGATGTGATCGCCGGCTTGAAAGGGACCATCGACGACGAGATCAAGCCGACCATCAACCAGGTGAAGGACATCACCCGTCTCGGCAAAACCGCCGCTCTGATCGTCGCCAGCCTGGGCTTCACTGCTGGCGCATGTTCATCTATTTCTCGGAGACGGTTATGCCGCTAATCAGGAAGTGGCTGCGGGTCGAATAGCGGCGACCTTGTAACGGCATCGAACAGTGAACTTTTATGTTGATTCAGCGTTTCCTTATGTAGGAGGAAACGGCGATGAAACAGATACCAAATCGTCAGGTAAGAATACCAGGTCCGCCGCTGCATTGCGTTCAGAAAACTTGTGACAAAGCCGGCGCAAGTCCGAAGGAAGTTCGGAAGATGCTTCAGCTTCTTGGCAAGCGTGCAGCGCTGCACGAGTTGTCGCAGAACCTCAAGGACCGCCCGCCAAAATTTCGTTGAGGTCTGCGCAATCAAATACCGGGAGCCGGCTGGCGCGCTTTCAGGTGCTAAACGCACCAGTTAATCTTCTTGCCCTTCCACTCCCCGCTGGCCAATCTCTCAGAACCACCCCAGCGTCTCCGCCGCGCGTCCCCAGAAGTAAAAGACAGCCAGTAAAGCTACCGTAACAATGATGCTGGTAGCTAGCCATTCAGGCATGACGGTTTCTCCGCCGACCAACTCCGCTACGATCCTCCTATTCTTCTCTCCGCACAAGGGGCGCGGGGGGAGACCTTAATGGCAACTATCGGAACAATAGCCGCCAGCGTCGGTTCTGCGCCAATGCCGAGGTACTACTTCCATATCCGAGAGCACGAGAAGTTCGAAGAAGATCCTGAGGGTGCTGAGTTCGCCTCTCTTGAGGAGGCGAGACAGGAGGCGACCGCTGCAGCTCGTGAAATGGTGTCGGAGGCAGTCTTACACGACGAAATCATCGACGGACGGACGTTCGAAGTGACACTTCCGGATGGTACCGTCGTCGCGATAATCCCATTCCGTTCTGTGGTGCGCCTCTAGGGCAATTATCGACACCAGTCGATCTTCCTTCCTTTCCGCCACTCCCTGGCGAAGCCTTCCCGGATCAATTCCATTCCGACCTCTCTACCGTTTGGGAGGTAGACGTTGACCAATGGCCGGCCGTAGCGGTCCTTGCCCTTGGCTTCGATCCGCAACTTCTTCCCCTCGATCATCTCCTGCAGCCGGAACTTGGCAAGTCTCGCCATCTTCCGTTCCTTGTCGCATTTCGCGCCGCGTCCCATCTCGGGCGTATCGACGCCGCGGATATTGACCACCCCTTCGGCCAGCAGCCGCATGTTCTGGCCGTCGCATTTGATGGTGTCCCCGTCGACCACCGACAGCGCAGCGCACACGATCAGTGCAGAGATCAATCTTGCCCCCATCCATTCTTGCGACATCGTTCTTCTGCTGCTGCTATCGCTGCAGAGCGATTAGGGTAGGGGTCGATGATATTCATCTCGCCGCGGAACGTGACGATCGCACACCTCATCAACACATCGAAGATGATGTGCATGCCCTTCTCATAGGGCTCGTCGTGAGCATTCTCCGTTGCCTGCTGCATGGCAACACCCCCGCGAATCGTCGGGAGTATGCTACGCACATCTCCCACGAGGGATACCCCTTAACTCGGCCATCCGAACAAACGGGCCGTATGCGTCGCGGCGCTGACGATCGCTGCGAGCACCGCAACGGTGATGATCAGATTGACCAGCCAGGTCGTCACGCGGCCTTCTTTGGTTCTTCCAGCAGCATCAGCTCGTCATCGGGAAGCGGTCGCTGCAGCACCTTCGCCTCGCTCCACGGAGCGGTCAGCCATTTCTCTATCTCCAACTCGTTTCGCAGGATCACCGGCATGGCCTTCGGGTGGATCTCTCCCACCACACGGTTCGGCTCTGTGGTCAGGAAGGCGAAGAGGTCGCAAGTGACCATACCTTCCTTGATTTTCCGCACGCAGCTCCAGTCGCGCACCCAAAGGCCCGCAAAGAACATCAGCGGCTCGCTTTCGTCGCCGGCGAACCAGGCGTTCGGCGTGCGGCCGCCTTCTACCTTGCGGGCGGGATCCGGCTCTGCGAAGCGGGTGAAGGGCACCACGCAACGGTGCGCGACGCCAGTCCAGCGTGTCCAGTGCTTGCTGGAGGTGTTGCGGATATTGGTCGTGCCGCCATCGGGCTCCATCTTCAGAAGCTCCTGAAAGTCGACTTCCTTCCCCTTGGCGCGCAGCTTGTCGGCCCGCTTTGTCGCTGCTTGAAAAATCGCCTGCTGCGAGCTTGGCATCCCCCAGCGCACCCAGGACATTTCCCGGCCGCCGTCAATGTTTCGCACGATTGGTGCAACCTGGTCAGGATAAATGTCGAGCGAAGGCTCGAGGTTACCCAGACGATCGAAGGCCTTGGTCAGCGCGCGGATGGCTTCCTGGTTGGTCGTGACGTTGTAGAGATTACACATCTATAGCTCGTCCTCATACTTGCTGATCAGGTTATGTGCGCCTCCGGGTGATCCGAAACCACCGGATCCTGGCTCTGCCGTCGTCGTGATGATGCGCCGCTTGATCACCGTGAACTTCTGCATCAGAGCACAAACGATGTCTCGTCCAGCGTCTCGCGTCTTCATCGTCGATATCAAACAATGCGGAGAAGACCGTCAAGTAGACGTCTGTTTGGCCGGCCGGCTCCTGATTGCCGTGACTCCAGAAGAAGGCGAAGGGAGTGAGCCCCTGGCAGACAATGGCCTTTGCGATCGAATGAGTACATTCATTCTCCCGCTTGCGGGATCGGCCAGTGCCTGCAAACCCATTGATGATGGTGCGGTCTACGCAGGCGATGCGGTGCCGAATTGCAGCCTTCAGATCCTTGGCAACATCCTCGGGCATCGCTCAGACCCTCTCGAACGAGGGATGCCATCCGCGCGCGAAACCTCGGCTCGAGGTCGCCTCCGTAAGTGCCAGCTGCAGCTTTAGATGCCGGATGTCATCCAGCAGCGTCTCGATCGTCTTCCGAGGATCGTCATCGTGCCAGGCTAGAGCGGCCTCAATCTCAACACTGGTTTCCTGCTGGGCGGCTTCCTTAATCTGCGCTGCTGACACGGGTTCTCATTCGCGCTGAAGCGCGTTCTCTTGGCTGACGATGTGGCTGGAGCACGGCCGCCCTGCGGCTCCGATGTTCTTATTATGTTCTCATCCTCGAATGAGTCAATGAGGAATGTCTTAAGCTTTCGCTGGTGCAATGGGCGAATGACAAAGCGTCCGCGCAAGACACCGAAGCCGCTGCTCGTCGACGAGGATCTACCGCTGAAAACCGGACGGGTCCGAAAGCGCGATCCGCAACAGCCGGAACTCCCCTTCGACCCCATGCCGGAGCGGATTGAGCCTTGCCTGGCGAAGCTGGCCAGTAAGCCGCCGCACGGCGACGAGTGGTCCTATGAGCTGAAGTGGGACGGTTATCGGCTGGCCGTCCATGTCGAGACGAACGGCGTGCGGATCATCACCCGGGGCGGACACGACTGGACGCATCGCTTCCCGGGCATAGAGGCCGCTGCGCGCGAATTCATGCCGAACACTATGATCCTCGACGGCGAGGCGGTGGTTCTCAACGAGCAGGGCGCTCCTGACTTCGGTCGGTTGCAAAACTCGCTTGGTGGTCGGGGAGGGAAGCTGCCGGCCGGAAATGCCATCCTATTCGCGTTCGATCTGCTCTACCTCAGCGGCCACGACCTGACAAAGATGGAGTACTCGGCGCGCCGTCGGATTCTTGAGGACGTGCTTGCCGACAGCCAGGGCGGCATTCGGCTTTCGGAGGAGTTCGACGAGGATCCCGATGAGTTGCTGAGACACGCCTGCGAGTATGGACTGGAAGGCATCATTGCGAAGCACCGCAATCGGCCGTACCGGTCCGGCAGGGGCGGCGACTGGCTGAAGATCAAGTGCGTGCAGAGCGACACCTTCGCCATCGTCGGCTATGAGCCTTCGACAACGTTTCCCGGAGCGATCGCGAGCCTGCTGCTTGCCGCCCGCTACCGAGACGGCTGGCAATACGTCGGCAGCGTTGGGACCGGCTTCAAGCATGACGAGGC
>DASYHX010000439.1:0-14917 GCA_035998065.1 Pseudorhizobium sp. | reverse complement strand
GTGAGATTTTGCGGATCGGCTGATCCAACACCATCGCCTCACTCACAGACGCACCCAGATGCGCTCCGTCCGGTCAGATGCGACGCTGCTCAGGTCCCTTCTGCTTCCACGGGAGGTTGAAGCCTAGATCAAGCAGAAAGGGCATCTACCGCCATAGATATGGTCTTTAAGCCAACCTTTGGGTGGTTCTCGAACCGGATGACTGAGCGGTGCGAGGGGAGCTTAAACGTAGCAGCACAGGCAAGTTTGACAGCCGTGCAACTGCGGCTCAACATCTTGAAACGGAGCAATTTTTTCGGCTTTCAAAGGCGTTAGTTCTTGCTTAAAGGAGCACCAACTGCGGTACCAAATCGCAAACTCTTCAGGTCCTATGCAGCTTGACGCCTATTGGACAGCGGTGGCGGGACTGGCATCGCCTCCACCAGCGGCTTGCGAAGGGCGCTTCTGGCCGATGCCCCGACACGCAGTCCGGTGGGCACAAAATTCCCTTATCCAGCTATCTCCGCCTGATCTTGAAGATAGCGTTGACAGCTACGGATCACGTGCCCGCTGTCACAATTCCAGCGACCGATCTTCCGAACTAAGCTCTGCCCTCGTAAATATTGCGGTACCAGCCACGCCTTCAGGATTCCACCGGCGGTCCGGATCTCGCCTCACATATACCCGGCTCCCTCTCACCCTTTTCCGTGCTCTCTCTGCGGGGACATCGTGATGCAACTTTGGCAAACCTTCAGACGCGGTAAATGGAGGCTCCGATGCTGAGAACCGACACCCGGCAAGCCAACTGGCGCCGGTCTAACCCCGGGAAGTATGAAGCTCACCTTACTGTCCAGCGAGCAGTGAAGGCCGGTGACCTACAGAAGCAAACGTGTGAGGTCCGCGGTGCGGTGTCAGTAGATGCCCATCACGACCAGTATGACGAGCCTTTGCGAGTGCGATGGCTATGCCGGCGGCATCACACCAGGCTGCATCATTACGGTGAAGACATGTTCCCGGTCAGGACCTTTTCGACTGATGCTCAGTCTTGCTAAGTAGCGACAGTACGCGGTAGTACCCGGTCCGGAACCTTAAGCCCGCTCGAAGTAGTACGCTCCCCCGCTATTCGACAAGAAGCCCGTCGATTAGCTCAAGCAAGACGTCTTCTAATGTCACCCTTCATTAACCTTCCTTCCTGTTTCCCTTGCAGATTGGGCACGAAGACCAATGAGATCATCCTCAGGAAAGGGGAGATTAAGATCGTTCTGATAAAGCATTCAGGCGGGGACAGGGCACTTGGATGAACAACGAGGGACGACAGGTTGAGTTGAGGGAGGCAACTGCGGCGGACATAGCCGCGTCCAAGCTGCTCTGGCATCAGTCCCTCTTTGCGAAAGTGACTGTCTTCCTGACGGTTGCGATCACCCTTGCCTACTGCTTCGGCGCATCCGCCGGCTGGCTCATGCTCCAGCGCAATGCTGCCGACCAATGGCGTCGACAAGCGGAGATGAACGCGCAGATCGTCAGCTCCACAATCCGCTCGATCTACACCTTTGTGGCCGTTGACACAGATACCACAGGACAGATCCTGCGCATTATCAGCGCAAGGCCGCTCGGGGACGACCAGACAATTCTGGACACCGGATTTGATCCTGGAGATGTTCTGGCGCTGGCTGCTGCACAAACAAAGAACGAGATCTGGCTGTTTCAGCGGTCTGACACCGGCCAGTTGCTCAGCTTGACGAACGCGACAGGAAGAAAAGCGGGTCAATTGCTGCTGTGGCTAGATGAAGTTGATGGCACCGAATTCTTCCGCGGTTTCCTGGAAGTAGATGGAGTTCGCCACTATGCCGCTTCCCTGCCAGTCATCTCCCCTGACGGTCATCTTCTCGGGTCGGTCGTCACCAGCATCGGATTGGCCGAAGACCTTTTGCATAGCCAGCAGCGTATGCTGCTTAACGCGGCTCTTGTGCTGCTTGCCGTTCTTCTGATCACTGGCGTCGCGGTGGTGCTACTTGTCCGAAAGACGTTCCGGCCAGTACCATCGTTGATGGCGGCGCTGAACCGGATTGCTCAAGACGATACCAGCGCCTCCACGCCCTTCCAGAACAGGCATGACGAGATTGGCAGGTTTGCGGTTGCGATTGAGAAGCTGCGGGCAGCCGTTGTCGAGCGGGAAACTTTGCGTCAGGCCAAGGAGGCGGCAAAGCAACTGGAACACATCGCGCATCACGATTTCCTCACAGGGCTGCCCAACCGCGCCTTCTTTAACAAGCACCTAGATGAGGTGCTCGAAGCCTTGCCGGACGCGAATGCGCCTTTCAGCCTTCTGTTAATGGATCTGGACCGCTTCAAAGCAGTCAATGACAGCCTTGGTCATGCCGTTGGTGACGCTCTGCTTGTCGCCGTGTCTGAGCGTCTGTCTCTGCTTCTAGGTCCTCATGATTTTCCTGCTCGGCTTGGCGGAGACGAGTTCGCCATCGTTCAGCGTGTAACAAAGGATCAGAAGCTGGAGGCGACCAAACTCGCCAAAGCGCTGATCCAGGCGGTTGGCAGGCCCTTCTCGATTTTGGGTCATGACGTATCAGTTGGCATCAGCATAGGCATTGCCAGGGCGCCGCAGGATGACTGTTCTGCGAGCGACCTCCTGAAGAAGGCGGACATCGCACTCTACAACGCGAAATCCTCGGGCCGTGGCACCTTTTGCTTCTTCAAGGAGGGCATGGTCATGGCCGGCGCCAACCGATATGCGCTGGAGCGGGATCTCGAACTGGCACTGGAACGCAAAGAGTTCCAGCTGCACTATCAGCCGATCATTTCGACGAAAGATAATCAGCTCGTCGGGTACGAGGCGCTGATCCGATGGGAGCACCCTGAACTCGGACAAGTCCCACCCACGGACTTCATTCCACTTGCCGAAGACAGCGGTCAGATAGTCAAGATCGGCCGTTGGGTCGTGGAACAGGCGTGCAGGGACGCCCGGCAGCTCCCCCAACACCTTAAAATTGCCGTCAATGTCTCCGCTGCACAGCTACATCAGGCCGGCTTCCTTTCAACCGTAAAAGAAGCCCTGATGATAAATCGACTTGAGCCTCGACGGATCGAGATTGAGCTCACTGAAAGCTTGTCGCTCACGTGCGAACCCGTCAAAGCCGCAGTTGCCGAGTTGCACGCGCTCGGGGTTCGGATTGCCTTGGATGATTTTGGTACCGGTCATTCGACTCTGGTGAACCTGCTGCAGCTGCCCATTGATAACATAAAAATCGACCGCAGTTTCCTCGTCGACCTGGAACGCAACGTCGACCATCAGAAGGTGGTGGCAACTATCATTGACCTGGCTACCAAGTTCGGAATCAGCACGACTGCCGAGGGCGTCGAGCACGAGGGGCAGCAAGCCTATCTGCGGCAGGCCGGCTGCTTGTTTGCCCAGGGCTACCATCTCGGACGACCGAGGCCACTCTTCGACGGCCTCGCCCTCGAAGAGCAGACATTGTTCAGAGCGACGGCATAGGAGTCTACTGATGAAAGCCCGTGTATCCTGTCTTGCTGACCAAAGTCTGCGGAACCTCCGCATACCGTGTCTGGTGTCAATGCTGATCACTGCCCTCTACTGGCCCGCAGCGGCAGCAGAGGACACGTTAGCAAAAATTTCAGAAACCAAGACGATCTCCATTGGCCACCGCGAAGATGCCGTGCCATTTTCCTACCGCGGGCCCGACGGCACGATTATCGGGTATTCCAACGAGCTATGTGTGCAGATCGCCCAAAAGATCCGGATCAAGCTCGGGCTCGACAGTCTCACGATTAACTATGTACCGTCGACTGCGGCGACCCGTTTCGTGTTGATCAAGTCCGGCAAGATTGATCTGGAATGCACCACCACGACCAATACAGCCGAACGACGAGGGGAGGTCGGATTTACCTACCCGCATTTCATCACCGCGACCCGTTTCGTTTCCAAGAAGAAAGACGGTATTGGAGAGATCCTAAGTCTTGCAGGCCGGTCTGTCGTCTCAACAACGGGCACGGTCAATATAGAGCAGCTGCAAGCAATCAATCGCAAGGAGAGCCTCAACATCTCCGTCATGCTCGCAAAGACACACAAGGAGGCATTCGCCATGGTGGAGAGCGATAGGGCCTCCGCCTTCGTGATGGACGGAATCCTGCTTGCCGCGCTGGTTGCCTCGTCGTCTGAGCCCGACGCATACATGATTTCGCAGCAGACGCTTGGGCCACCCGAACCTTATGGCATTCTCGTACCCAAAGACGATGACGCTTTTCGACAAGCCGTCAATGGCGCCTTGAGGGAGATCTTCATCAGCGGTGAAATCAATGCCATCTATAACAAGTGGTTCACGTCGCCGATCCCTCCGGATGGTCGTAACCTGAACCTTCCCCTTTCTCCGCAACTGAAAGTGGCCTTCGATAACCCAGAAGATTACGAGGAGTGAGGAGATTGATGTTGTTGTGCAGGATCAAAGCCATTTCAGCGACAGCATTGCTTCTCGCGCTCGCTTGGGCGGGTGGCAGCGCCGGAGCTGCGCGCGCTGAGGCGCAAGCTCAAGCACCGGTTCCGACCCTTGAGCGCATTCGAGAAACCGGGCACATCCGCATCGGGTATGGCGATACGGCGCCTTTCTCCTACCGTCTGCCAGACGGCCAGGTGGTCGGGTACTCCATCGAAATCTGCAACAAGCTGTCCGAGAGCCTGAGGCAGCAACTTGGGCTGGAGCGTCTGGACATCGAATATGTCTACCGTACCCCGAGAAACCGGATTCAGCTGCTGAACGACGGCCTCTACGATATTGAGTGCAACGCGAGCACCAACACTAGCGAGCGCAGAAGGAGCGTCGCGTTCACCTATAGCCACTTCTACGCAACCACACGCTATGTAGCGCTTGCCCGCAACAATTTGCGCACGTGGAACGACCTTCGGGGTCGAAGCGTCAGCGTAGCGCTAGGCAGCATCAACATTGGCGAGATCAACGATCTGAACCGGGACAGAGGTTTGCATCTGTCGATCGTCCCTGCGGATGGACTTCAAGCCGCCTTTGACCTGGTGGCGGATGGCCAGGTGTCGTCATTCGCCATAGATGATGTCCTGTTGAGCGCGATGATTGCGCAAAGCGACAATCCGAAGGACTTCACCTTGTCGGTGGAACCGATCGCTGAGCCGAAGCCGTACGGGTTCATGATCCGGCTGGGAGATGATGAGTTCAAACAGGCAGTAAATTCCGCGTTGGCGCTTCTATACCGTGACCCGTCGATGAAGCAGACTTACAGCCGGTGGTTTGAGCAAGCTATTCCCGGACAAGGCATCAACCTGCACCAGCCGATGAGCGATCATCTTCGAAAGGTATTGGCCAATCCTGTAGAAGAAACTGAAACTAAGAAAACGCTGTCGACGGCGCAATCGGCACTGGCGCCGGTAGTGCACCAGACGGCATACGACTGATGGGTCGTGCGTCGCCATTGACATCGGCTTCGACCTCATGCTTGTCAACGGCAAGCGGAACATGCCAGTGAAGACTGCTCCAGAAGAAGGGCAGGGGCTGATCAGGCCAAGAGTTTAGGGCACTACTGCCGGCGAGCCGCGTCCTCTATTTCCCAACCGAACGACCACGCTTCAACCTTCTGCCGCCAGTCATCAAGAATACGGTCGCCGCGCTGCGGCTGATGTTTAAGAAGCGGGTTGTCCTCGGGACGGAGCCCAAGGACACGGGCGGTCATTCCGCGCTGCTGCCAGTCGAGTATTGTCTCCAGGTTGCACACAGGCCCCTCATGAGCACGAACAGCGCCATCGTCACCCGGCACACGTAAGAGAGTGCTAAAGTAGGAAGCTGGAGGGAGGCTGGAGGCCGCTGATCTGGGTGCGGAAGAGGCGATTTTTCTTAGCCCTCCTAGCGACCTTCGTCTTGGTCATCCCATTGCTCAAGCGTGTCTCCTAGGTGCCCTCGCGCCGCTCGCTCTTCAGCACCAGCGGTGACCATAACTGTGTGAACGCAGTCTACTTGTGGAGCAGCGTTAACTGAGGGTCACCGTAAACCCACTTCTCACCCTTGATAACTATAGAGGGATCCACTTCAGGCACGGTGGAGCGAATGTGCTAGCAAACCGTCCTGTGATCGATGATGGATCAGGAGGTGCTCGATGAACGAGCTGATTGATAGCTGGCTCTCCGAGAGTAACGGTGCCTTGAGCTACAGAAGAATGTACGATCTTGCTCGTCGGATAGCCGAAGCGGCTGAGGGGCGTCAGACCGCGGAGGCAGCGATCCAAGTGGTTCATTCCCTGGAAGAGGTGATCGACCTACCTGTCGCAGACAGCTCGCTTTTGAAGCGCGCACGCCACGCGTTCCTTGCGCTTGCAGATCACCTCGCGGCAGAAAGCGTTATAGAGCAGGTTTCGGAGGGCGCCGGTTGCGTACGTGTGGAAGCTCCAGAAGTGTCTGCGCACGCCCCCTCTAATGTAGATGGTGCCCTCGCTCAGGAATTGAACCTGGATCTCCTGCAAACGAAGCAGGTGCTCTACCGTTGAGCTACAAGGGCAATGGCAGCCATATTCCACCTTCCGACGCAAGCATCAAGCAGACCTTGCCGCAGTGGTTAACCCAGTAGCCTCGCTGCCCGGCTGCCCTTTCTGTTTGCGCTGTTATAATAGCCCGAAGCCTGATGGACCGAGCGATGACGCGACTGCTCCATCGCTTCGGGAAGTGGAATGCCGCGATTGGCTGCTTCGGTCAGATAGCCGGAACGCAATCCATGGGCGGAAAATTCTGAAGCTTCCAGACCGGCCATCGTGGCGCGCTGCTTAACGATGTCATTAATTGCCTTCGGATCGAGCGCCCGCTTGGAAAGATTTCCCCAGCGATCGATCGCCCGAAACACGCTGCCACTGTCGATCCTGGCTGCAGCAAGCCAGGCATTCAGCGCGTCCACAGGCCGACCGGTGAGATAAACGACTTCGTCGCTGTCGGCGCCGCTGGTTTTGGTGCGGCCGAGATGAATGGAGAGCGAGGGGAGGGGAGGGCCATTGTCCACGGGGATCGGCGGCTCGACGGTCAGCTGCTCCTTGCGCAGCCCCGCAATTTCGCTGCGACGACGCCCGCCAGAGGCAAAGGCCACCATCAGGATTGCCCGGTCCCGGAGATCACGGAGGCTGTCGGTGCGGCAGGTCCTCAAGAGTTTCGCCAGCACGTCCCCGGTGACAGCCTTGGCGCTCCTGCGTTTTCGTGGTCGGGGGGTGGCGCGAACGGCCAGTTGGATCGCCGACTTCAGGGCAGGGGAGGTAAGCGCGCCATTCAGACCCCGCCATTTGGTCAGCGTCGACCAAGTTGCCAGCCGTCTGCGGACGGTATCAGGCGCATGCGGTCCCGTCACTCTGAGAAACCCCTGGTCGCGCAGTGTCTGCTCGACCTCATACGGCATGCCGTGCTGTGGATCCGTCTTGCGCTTTTCGGGGTCCCAGAGGTGATGGGCGACGAACTTCAGGAGCACTGCTTCTGGCGCTGGCCAGGTTAGTGATGTTCCGGTCGACGCGAGCGACCAGGCCTGCAGGTAGGCGACATCGGAGGTAAGGGCGCGCAGGGTGTTTGGACCCATTCCCTGGTTGACCAGATGTCGCAGTGTTTCGACATCCTGGTCGGTGAGGATCTCGGCAAGCTCATCTCGGCGCTCCATGGGCAAGACCGCGGCAATCGTGTCGAGCTGTTCGGCGCGTTGCAGAACGGGATCACCGCTCGCGGGCGTGTTGGTAGCCTGTTTGGCCATTCAAATGGTGTCCGATGCTGAGCCCACAAGATCAAATTTTCGCCTCTGTTTTTGCTGCGCTTTTCGGTTTGAATCCCTCACCTGAATATGGGTCTCTATCGGGCTGCCGGCGCTCATCACCTACTTTGCACCGCGTAACGCGCCTTAACGGGCGCGTGACACACCCCTACTGCCTGAAAGCGATGATATGCCGGGATCGAATGACGACATCCTACGGGTGCTTGGCCGCTTGGAGGAAAAGGTGGATGGCGTGGGCGTCTCGACAGGTTCGAGCAGGAGTTCACTGACGAGCGAAGGAGCAGCTTGGAGAGCCGTCACAGGCTTCACGAGCGGATAGACGAGCAGTCGACCCGGATCACAGAAGCGGAGAAGACGGTCGTTGCGGCGGGAGCGATCGCGGCGCAGCAGCGGGATGTGATCACTGGACTGGCAACTACGATCGACAGGGAGATCAAGCCGACCATCAACCAGGTGAAGGACATCACCCGCCTCGGCAAAACAGCGGCACTGATTTTCACTGGTCTCGGCTTCACCGCCGGCAGCGCCGTCTTCTACTTCTCGGAGGCTCTTATACCGGCCGTGCGCAAGTGGCTGCGGATCGATTAGAGCTAGCGGAAGATCACCGTGTTGGACGCCAAACTAGGCGGGACCGACGACTACCCGGCGAAAAGAAGCCCGCTGAAGCGGGCTCAGTTGGAGATACTAGAGAGTAACGTCTACTAACTACTACTGTTCAGAAAAGGTTCCGCGCCGATTGGCCAGACGGCAGGGTCGCTCGAAGCAGAGCTCCTACCGCCTAGGAGATGCTTCAACTAGTAGAGCTCGCGACAAGCTGCACTGGAGCGTTGACGTCGCCGGTCCCTCTGATTCAACAGGCTTCTCCCGCGTCCCGATCTAGGTTTAGGATCAGCAAGAAGTCACCGGCAATAGGCGACGGCGGTTTGTCGATGTCGAGCAGCTCTTTCCGACCCTCACTAGTGGAAACGTACGCGCCCTCACGCCGCGCTTTCTGGTTTAGGTTATAGAACGTGCCATCAATGTAGGCGAACCGGGGCCCCGAAAAGGGGGTGCAGTAAAGCTGAACCTCACCGATCGAGGGATATCGTGCCTGGAGCTTCGCTGCGGTATCCGCGCTGGGTGGAGATGTTCCCAAGTCGGTGAACTCTTCACCTCTGCCGGGCGCGTGCATAAAGCCGAAGCTCTGAGCGACAAGAGGCGCTGATCGGGCTTCTGCCCCAGCTAGTAGGACTAGCGCTAGGATGAACCCGGCAATTGCTATTCTCGTTGAAGTGCTTTCACTGAATGTCATGAATTCTTCCCGAGTTCCTCCGAGACTCCCTCATTCGACAGTCGACGGAACATCGTACTGCGCCTGCGGGTTTAAGCTCCTGCCTAGATACTACTTTCAATTCGCGAGGGCGAACAGTTCAAGCAAGACAGTGAAGGTTCCGAGCTCTCTTTCGTTGAGGCCGCACACAAGGAGGGCTTGCAGCGGCACGAGAGATGGTAGCGGAAGCGGTCCTACGGGATGAGATAATCGAGGGTCAGGCTTTCGAGATTGCCACAGAAGACGCTAGCGTTGTTGCTGAACTGCGGCTCAATTCGGAAAAAATCAAACCGAGGTCATCCGACCAAATGAGCAAGGTCTGCGCCAAAGCCAATCAACGCACATATCACCAGCACCGCGAGAAGGGCGTACATCAGCCATCCCATCATCCAGTTCTTTCTCCGTCCAATGCGCCAATTTAGATCACTCCGTAGCGACGGCACAACGTCGTGACAGAATCTGTCTCGTACTCTGTCCCGCCCATGCCGGTAGCCTTGAAGGTCTTCTGTCCACGGACGTTGACCATCATTCCCATGAACGGTGTCCTGCCCGTGTATCCGCCCAAGCCGCTCCTGAGGCTCACGTCCCCACAGACGTAGACTTTTCCAGCGGTGTTCCTTGATGCGGCGATTTTGCCGAACATTGCGCTATCGGGATAATTGAGTACGTCTCGGATCCCTTCCTTAACGAGAGATATTTCAGCTGCGGTCAGGATTTTCTTGGTTGTCGCCGGCACATAGGCAGGCGTCGTGCATCCAGCTGAAGCCAAACAAGCAATGATAACCGCGACGCGCATGAAATCTTCCCCTCCCAAAGACGCAGCCCGGCTACCAGAAGATGATGGCAACGGCAATGAAACAGCAGGATTCATTTCTGAACCTCTATCACTCCGCCGACCATCCCCCACCAGGATGCGTGCCTTCTTCTCCCCGCACAAGGTGCAGCGAAAGCTCCTTCAGGCTCATCATGCTCGGGAGCCGATCAAGCACTTGCCGACCGATCTCCTTCATCACTCCGCAGGCCCGGCACTCGACCACGATCGGGCCGTGCGGGTTCATTGTTGGAGAGACGGGCCGGGGAGGCGGCTGCTCAGTGCAACGTCGGTTCTTTCCTGAAGCCGGGGTCCAAGTTCATGAAGGCAGCAAATGCTTTGGCGAATTCCTGCCCAAGCAGCACCAACGGATCGCCGTCAAGCGTCGCCGCAAGTCCGGTTTCGGTATCGATGACTGACCAGGAGCCATCATCTTCTTCCACCGCTCGATAGCAGGGTTCTTCTTCCTTCATCGCCCCAATACCAGAAATCATCCTTTGGTGGTTGAACAACTGGGGGCGGCAAAAGTTCGTCAGAATGGGGAAGCCCAGCGATAGCCTCCGACCTCCTCATGCGTTCCCAATCTCGATCTCTGTCCCAGTATCGATGACAATGTGAAGATCCCGGATCATGCCAGCGGCGGTCAGCAGTGCGTCACGGACCTCCACCGGCTCTTTTGCCCGAACCCCTCTGGCAGCTACCATGACCTGCAGCTCCACGATCGTGTCCGCGTCGGCCTGAGCTGAGGGAATGCCGATCGTCTCCCGCATGGCCCTGATCGTCGTGACGGCGCGTTCGAACAGGCGGTATCTCTCATAAGTGCCGAGCTTCTCAGCCTGATTGGCCGCCCGCACCAGCTCTGCGATGAAGTCCGTCGTGCTGCTCAAATCTAGGTCCCTCTATCACCAACCCGCAGCCATCTCCATTTTGTACGCCAATAGAGCCCCCACTGCGATGATGCCCACCGCCAGCACCATGTTCGATATAATCTGCATCAGTTGAACTCCGGCAACTCACCTGTTGGAACAGGCCAGGGGCGGTTCGTACTCCCCAAGGCGGAAGCCCATAAGAGCAGAGTTTTTCTGCTGTTCCAACTACTCGACCTCTCCCACTCGCGTCATCTCCTCCACCAGTGCCTCCTGTAGTTCTTGCTGCTGATTAAGCACGGGTAGCAGCAGGTCGAGGGTCAACGGCCTAAGGCGAAGCTCATACAGGGCGATCGGTTGGAGCGCCTCTTCGTCCTCCTCATCCAGCTCACGGGCCTTGATCAGCTCCATTCGATGAGCCGCTGCCTCGGTCACTGCTTCTTCCATACTGCGGCAATAGCCAAGTAAATCGTCGGATCCAGGGACGATCTGAAACGCGAAAAGCTTGCTCATCATGTCACTCCGTTAGATCGGAGCGCCACCATAGCAAAGTTTGGCAGGAGGATAAGGGGAGGGAACGCGGCGTGTGCCTGAGGTGCGGGAAGGTTCGCTGATTCAACCGGGCATGAAAAAGCCCGCCGGGGGAACGAGCTTCTTTCAGAGATTCGGACTGGAGTTCCTGCACAAATAGCTCGCAATAGCTGGAGAGGTTCCGCGATATGCAAACCGCCGCGCGAACCCATGGCGGCGAGCTTCAGCTACACCTTAAACTCTCCGCAAAAAACCGATCTCGGTCCCGGTGTGCAACATTACGTGCAGGTCACGGATCATTGCCGCAGCATCAAGCAGCGCTGCCTTTGCCTGCTCCCGCGTGGCGATCCCACGAAACAGCCGACCTTGAACCGTCTGCAGATCGACAACGGCGTCGGCGCCAGCTTCCACATCGAAGGCGCCGCGCTGTGGTAGACAAGTGTGGCAAGCTCGGACTGAAGAAAACGGTGCCGAACTGGCGCATGAATGAGATTTCAAGGCTTCGGAGGCTCTATCCTGCTGCTTCGCATGAGCATGTAGCGGCTGAATTCCCTGGGAGGAGCAGGAGGAGCAGGAGGAGCATCGAGGAGATGGCTCGCAGTCACAAGATCTACCGCCGCCCCATCAAGCACAAGAGAATTGGCTTCCGCGCGATGGACGAAGTCCTGACAAGGATCGAGGCTATAGGCTGGTCCCTGCGTGATCTGGATCTACAAAGCGGGACCGTTGCTACTTTCGGAATCATGGATGGCGCCGGGCTAGGGTCAATTTTAACGCTCTGGCACGAGCCGTAGAAGCCTTGGGGGGCGATTTGAAGCAACTTGGGTCGCATAGCAATTTTCGTTGCAGCCGACGCACAAGGTCCCTTTGTGGAAAGGCCTTGGCGATCGCCTGGTTCCGCAAGTGCAGGAAGCGGAAACCGCCGTGAGCGAGAGTGGCCTAGCCAGCCTCATCTTCGACTGCCTAAGTGGACGCAGGCCTCAATCCGCTATGTCCCTCTGAGGGTAGTTGTTGGAAGGGTGGAGTTAGAGCCAACCGAAGCCTTTTGCCATCAATCCAGCGAGACCTATAGCGACCGAAATGATGGCTCCGAAAAGGATGCGGAAATCGGTCGTGCGGATTGAAGTGATGTCTCCCGCATCTCTTTGATGTCAGCCTTGAGTTCCGCAACATCGCGTTGGATGAATTCCACCGCGGATTCAAGCTTAGCTACACGTGCTTCCATACCATCCAATGTGCCACCGCCGCCGCCCGAATTCAAGCCGGGGCTGCGTCCTGCGCTGTGCCAAGCAGGCTGTCCCGGCGACGGTCGAGGAGATCAACGATCTTGTCACTGTTGTCATTGGCATCCCCCAAGGTTTTTATTCCCTGCCGGACCGTAGTGAACAGGTCTTCCATAGACTTCTCGAAACGCTAAATGCCTTCTTTCCCGGCTTCGGTTCTCGGGTCGTATGACAGCGCGATGTAGGAGCTTTGAATAGCCTCCATTGCCGCGATTAGGCCGGCCAATACGGTTGCAACATCTCTCTTCGTTGCTGGTTCGTCGGATTCCTTGAAAGCGTCAGATACGTGCTGGGATAGACTGATCTCAGAGTCATCGCTCAATGCCTCGTCCCTCCGCTGTTCACTTCGTCCTTCGCATCCAGCGCGATCTTGATCACCCGCAGCATTTCCGCACCGTCCAGCAGAACCTCCGCAATGTATTCGTCCGTCATATCCTCTGAGTATTTCGACGCACTGAGCAGATCGATCGCTGAATCCGTGTCGGCTTTGGCCGGATGTATGTCGATCTCTTCCCGTCCTTTCACCACGGCAAAATAAGCTCGTATCAACAGGCGCTGCCTTTCAAGAACAGTCAGGCGACTGACAGTGTTCGCTGCCCGCACCAGTTCGGCAATGAGGTCGGTCTGAGCGGTCAATGGGTCATCCCTCCGCGCCTGGCGATGTATTCCGCGTTCAACAGGTCCACGAGGTCGTCGGCTGTCTCCATGTCCAAGCCGTCTTGCGGAACCCCGTTAACCTCCGCCGCTTTGCCGGTGAAGATGTCGTAAACCGTCCACGTGTCGTCCGGCTCCTTGCGCATGTCGTAGCGGATGTCCGGCTTCGAGTTCATCATTCCAACTCCGGTATCTCGCCCTGCTGAAACAGCACCACTGGCGGACCGTATTCCCCTAGCGCAGGATCAGCCTCTCTGCTCCACGCGACGACGCCGGCGTATTGGTCGGCCATCATCCTCGCCTCGCGCTTTGCCCGCTCTTCCGTGTCGACCTGCCGCGGATCAAATGCTGGTACCAACTCCCCGTCATCGTTCTTCACGAATGCCGCCAGCACGATCAGCTTGCCCTTGTTCGACATGTTCTGCCTTCCCCGTATCTCATCCAGCCCCAGCCACATGTAGTCGCCAACCCGAGCTCCATTCTCAGGTGACGGGTTCTCCCGATAGGCCATCACTTCAGGCTCACCGCCGCGCCCAGCATCTATTCTCGCTTGCCGACGGGCAAGTGCTTTGATGAAACCGATGATCGGCGGCTCAATCTCGCTCATGACCTTGCTCCAGGAGGCCCGAGGGTGAGGGGAGCGTAGCGAGTTGCACAATGAAATCAATGGCCGCTGCGAGGGGGTAGGTGAGGGATTTTCGGATAGCCTGAAACGACAAAAGCCCCGCGTTTGCAGGACTTCCGGAGCTGTTTAAAGCTGAAATTCTGGTGGCGATGCTGAACGAGGATTTGCGGATAATACGGAAAGCCCGTATTTCACGGAAAAAGGAATTCTGCGATGACATCGATTGTGACAGCAGCAGCGGTTTCGAAGAATTTTGGCGCCTACCAGGATAGGGCGGTGCGCGAGCCGGTGATCATCACAAAGAACGGTCGGCCGCGCACGGTCCTGATCGCTTATGAGGATTACCTGCGTCTGGCCAAACGCGACCGGCGCGTGGAGCTGACGGCCGCGCTTGGCGACGATGAGCTTGCCGCGATCGAAGTGTCGCAGATGGAGGCGCCTTGACCGTCTCAACGCCGAGCTGCTGAAGGGCAAGCATGCTGCCGGCTGAACCGCAAGCCCATGCCTCTCGGCTACCCGACATGTGACGATGGATGCAGTTTAAGGTCAGTTTCGGAGAAATCCCGGCCCTTGAACAGCAGGGGTGCCTTTGAGGTCGCCGCCACGGCATAGGAAAAACAGTCGCCCATGTTCAAACTTGCGCGGTCGCGACCTTTTCCAAAACGCTCAAAAGCCTCTTCCGCGGCACGATAGTGCTTCTCATCGAAGGCAACCGTTGTGACGTTGGAGGTGCTGAACAACCTCTCGACAATTTTGCTGGCACTCACAAACCCTTTGCCGCTCAGCACCATGCGGATCTCCAGGAGAGTTGGCCAACCACAATGACCGGTTCACCACCGACTATCGGCTTAGATACCTCAGCCTCCGGCTCATCTAGGACAATGGCGAGAACAACGGACGTATCGACGGCGATCACCGTGGCAATCCATGTTCGTCGTAGAGATCGGAATGATCAGAGGTCATGCCAGCGGGAATGCTTCGCCGATCTTCGGCTGCGAGATCCCACACGGCATCCATAGGATAGCGAGCCTTCTCCTGACGCAGTTCCTGGTCGTAATGCTCGAGCGCCTGCTCA
>DASYHX010000202.1:0-4885 GCA_035998065.1 Pseudorhizobium sp. | reverse complement strand
AATCCGAAATGGATTGCCGGCGTCATGCGCCACGGCTACAAGGGCGCCTTCGAGATCGCCGCCACCGTCGACTACAGGTTCGCCTTCGCCGCCACCACGGGCGCCGTCCGCGACCATCATTTCGAGGCGGCCTATCGCGCCTTCGTCGCCGACGAACGGATGCGGGCCTTCCTGGAGGACCATAATCCGCATGCCTTCCGCGACCTGTGCGACAGGTTCGCCGAGGCGATCGCGAGGGGCCTGTGGAGGCCGCGCTCCAACTCGGTGGCGGAAACGCTCCAGAGCGCGCCGTGACGCGCAGACAGGCGGATTTTTCGTGACCATACGCATCGAGCGGATCGAGAGCCTCGACGGGGAGGTGCGGGCCGCCATCGTCGCCCCCTTCGCGGAGGCCGCGACCGTCAGGCGCTTCGCCTTCGCGCCGCAATATCTGACGCTGGCGCTCTGCGACGAGATCGGCGTCGACGGCGGGCTGATCGCGCAGCTCTACTGGGACTGGATGCATGTCGAGATCCTCGCCGTGCCGGAGCGCTGGCGCGGCAGGGGGCTCGGCCGGGCGCTGCTGGAACGGGCCGAGGCGGCCGCGGCGGCAGAGGGCTGCACCGGCGCCTGGGTCGATACCTATTCCTTCCAGTCGCCCGGCTTTTACGAAAGGATGGGCTACGGCGCCTTCGGCCGCCTGCCGAACTATCCGGCCGGGGAAGAGCGCATCTTCTTCGCCAAGCAGCTGACGGCCGCCTGAACGGGCCGCCTCAAGGGGACGCATGAACAGGGGAGGGACTTGATGAGCGAGAGCGAGCGCACCCGCATCACCGATGGCATGAGCGAGGCCGAGCTCGACGCTCGCCACGCCGAGAAGATGAAGAAGAAGAAGGCGGCGCGCGACAAGATCCTCGCCACCAAGACGGTCGAGAAGGGCCTGCTGATCGTCCACACCGGCAAGGGCAAGGGCAAGTCCACCGCCGCCTTCGGCCTGGTCTTCCGGGCGCTCGGCAACGGCATGAAAATCGCCGTGGTGCAGTTCGTGAAGGGCAAGTGGGAGACCGGCGAGCGCAAGGTGCTGGAGAAGTTTCCTGGCGAGGTGACGATGACCGCGATGGGCGACGGCTTCACCTGGGAAACCCAGGACCGCCAGCGCGACATCGCCGCCGCCAGGGCCGCCTGGGACCGCGCCAAGGCGCTGATCATGGACGAGGAGCACGACCTGGTGCTGCTCGACGAACTGAACATCGTCCTGCGCTACGACTATCTGGACGTCGCCGAGGTGGTGGATTTCCTGAAGGCCAAGCCGGCGATGAAGCACGTCGTCGTCACCGGCCGCAACGCCAAGGACGAACTGATCGACGCCGCCGACCTCGTCACCGAGATGGAGATGATCAAGCACCCGTTTAGGTCGGGCGTGAAGGCGCAGCGGGGGATCGAGTTTTAGGGGAGGGGAGGCGGGATCGAGTGCGGGCTGGATCGGCGGGTGATGCCGTGGAGCGGCCGGCGTGTTCGTAGTTGCTGCCTCCCTTGACCGGGGGCCCTCGCAGCGCCAGGGAAGTCGATTGGACGCCCACGCCACGCGAGCAAAATCGTTCCCAAGGACGCCAGAGTTCCTGCACAAATATTACGGAAATCTCGAAACGCGTTTGGCGTCGATCTCTTACCGATCTACCACCTCTCCCAAAAGGAGCGTATCACGCAGATATTGCGCATACCCGATGTCAAGCACGCAGCGGCCGAGTGTGCTCCTTCGATCGATCAACAAGTTGGAGACGCCGGCTTGGAAGTGGCCGGCCCGTGGATGTTTGTCTCTCACAACCTTCCCAAGGAAGGCAGGTCGTATTTTGACTGGGCGATTTGCCTACCCGTGGAAAGGCCCGCCCAGTACCAGGGACCGATCGAGCTGTGTCGTCTGGCGCCGATCATGGTCGCCAGTACAGTGCATCAGGGCTCGCTGCGGTCGCTCTTCACGAAGGGCTATGCTCCCCTGCTCGCCGAGCTTGAGATGTCCCGCTACGTCTTGTCCGGCGAAAGTCGAGAAATCTATCATGACTGGCGAGGCCTCGGCGCCCGTTACCACCGGGTGGAGATCCAGTTCGGACTGTCCCGGTGACCGTATGACGGGGCCCGCAGGGGGATGGACGATCCGGCATCCGGGTTCAGCGACATGATCGACACGATGTCCCTATCGTTACGGGAGGAAGCACTGGGCCGGAAGCGGTCAGGCTGCTCTGTGCCAGCATCCAACTGGAAGCTGCCGGTCGGTAAGCGACCCGTTACGGTCGTTCGAAGGTCACAGACGGCTTTGCGAAAGCCGTCATTCCCAGTGCACCCGTCCATCGGCATAATCGGGGCCGGAAGAGGACTATCCCGTTTCAGGAACACCCGGCGGTAAGCTGCCCTTCGTGCTAGGCCTGACAGGCAAAGTTTGCCTCTTCCGCTAGCGACCCATACCTCAAGGCGGGATGACGCGAATTTTACTCAGCCATTTGACATGGCCTTTTAATTCATATCAACTGGTGATATATGTTTGGCCACAGTGACCTATCCAATCTGATTGAGTTAGCTGGTGTCTACCAGATGGAGAATGGTTGGCAGGTGGTCATCCGAGCCGAATGGGTCGATCAAACCGACCAACAGCCGCACTGTCTTGACTATGCGCTGATCCTTCAGGACGAGCGCGGGGAGCGGATTTTCGGATACGATAACGCCCACGCCTTCGACGGTGCGGCGCTCGAGGATCGCTGGGATCATGAGCATAAGGTCGGGCGGACGGGGCAACGTTACCCTTATATGTCCGTCTCAGCGGCGCAGTTGATCACAGACTTCTTCGACAAGCTCGTGAGGCACTGCGAAGCCTGCGGAGTATCGGCGGAATTCATTGTGGATGATGAGCATGAATAAGACGATCTCAGCTAACGCGATGCGGGACAGACTCCTCCATCGCCTCAACGCACCGCCGAAGGTCGCTGACTGGATCCGCGTGCTGGGGGTGCCGGGTCATCGCGAAGTGCTTGGCCTGATCGCCCGCCATGAGCCCAAGAGCATCGGCGCGCTCGCCGAGCTCGCCGGTCGCGCCCAGCCCAATGTAAGCCGGACCTTATCAGCGCTTGCACACGCTGGCTTAATCCGAGTCATAGCGAGCGGACGTCGGTCGATCCCGCAGATCACCGAGGCAGGCGCCGAGCGTGCACGCGAACTCAACCTGCTTCAGGAGGAGCCTGACATTTCGGCGCGCCCGGCACCGGAGCCTGCCACGCTGTTTAGCGTGACATTCGATGGGAACGGCGATGCGGACAGCGACGTGATCGCCGGACAGTTGACCACGTTGCTGTGGACGGCGGGCTCACCCGAGCGAACCGCTGCACGGGCGACAACGGACCTCGACACGCTTGGACAGCGTCTGCTTGAGAATTGGTGGCGGCTGCTCTACCGGCGTGATGCGCCGTTTCGCTTGTGGGATTTCTCGATCGAGGAGCAAGCTGGTGCACCTTATGCGCTGCTCGCAACGGTTTTTGGTGCGCAGATTATCCTCCAAGCACGCGGCGGCAATGGCAGGACGCTTGATCTTGAGCGTGGGTCGAAGGCCTTCACGATCGCGGCATTCGAGCAGTTGCTGCTTGATGAGATCCTGCATCCGATCGCAGCACACCATTGGTTGTGCGCCCGGAGTGCACGCCCGCTCCACGCGTTGCTCGGGCGGGTCGAGGATTCGCGCAGCCAGCTAGCAGAACGTCTGTTCTGCCGCACCGCCGGTGCCTTGGGCGTGTCACCCTATGATCTCGATGATGTGCGCGCCGCACAAATCCGCGATCTCATAGCGCTCATCCCCGACGAGGATGCACGCCTCGACTTTAGTTCGGCGGTCCTCGCAGCCGCACTTGAGGAGAGTCAATTGTGGACGCGTCGGGAGCTTGACCAGTTCCGCCAACGCAACGCGCTGCCGATGCTAGCTCGACTGCGTGCTGAGTGTCAGAGTAACCGTAACCCCACGGTCCGACCCTATCGCCAAGGCTATAACATGGCCGCCAATGCGCGCGCCTCGCTGAAGCTTGCGAAAGACAAGCCCGTAGGCGGCCTCAATGGACTGGCAAGATTGTTGGGTGCTGGCGAAGGCTTCGGCCTGAGCGTCGAAGCGCCTGGATCGTTGCGTGCGTTCCAAAGCATAAACGGGGAGGTCCCGGTTATCATCGTGGAGAATGAGGGACCGTACTCTAGCGCCTTTGTGCTGGCGCGCGCGATCGGCGACTTCATCGCCTTCGGCGACCGAGCGTCCTGCGTCGCCGATCTCTACACCGACCGGCAGGCGGTCGGACGGGCGTTCGCGGCCGAGTTCATGGCACCACGTGAGTCGGTCGTTCACATGATCGAGATGGAGGACCAGCCGGTCGCGGCAGTCGCCGATCATTTCGGTGTCTTGCCGTCAGTGGTGCACCGACAGTATCAGAATAGTTTCCACGGTTGATAGTTTGACAGGTGGAAGGCAGCTTTCCTGGCACGGCTGCCCGAAACCCGCCATTCGGCTTTCCACCCATTCCTACCGTAAATCGCACAGGCGCGGTCAATCAACCTTCCGGTTGACTCTCCCGCCGCTTCCCTCATACTCAACCACATGGTTGATCTTGACGCCACCTTCGTCGCCCTGGCCGATCCGACGCGGCGGGCGATGCTCGCTTCCCTGGCGGGCGGCGAGAAGTCCGTCGGGGAGCTGGCGGCGCCCCACGACATGAGCTTTGCCGGTGCGGCCAAGCACGTCGCGGTGCTGACGAAGGCCGGGCTCGTGTCGCGCCGCAAGGTCGGGCGCCGGCAGCTCTGCCGGCTGCGCCCCGGCCCGCTGCGCGAGGCGGACGCCTGGCTCCGGCAGTGGGAGCGCTTCTGGACGGCGCAGCTCGACGCGCTG
>DASYHX010000392.1:0-12613 GCA_035998065.1 Pseudorhizobium sp. | reverse complement strand
CGTCTTCCAGAGGAAAACGCGGACTGTTCAGATGCTTTGGATGGGGGTCAATTTTGGACGCCGATAACCCCGCCTAGGGGGTCAAAATTGCACGCCGAATGACAATGAGGCTCTCCGTTCCCTGTGCGAGCGCAACAGCCGGATCGCCGGGGCTCTCTGGCGGGAAACGCTCATCGATGCAGCCGTTGCCCGCACGTGGCTACGCTGCGTAGGGCGGCAGTCGGCTCGCGCCCGCGTCGCGCATATCCTGTGCGAGCTCTACACCCGGCTCGACGCCGTCGGCCTGGCGGAAGATCCGATCCGCATGCCGATCACGCAAGCGGAGTTCGGCGACGCGATGGGTTTGACCGTGGTGCAAATCAACCGGACGCTGCGCGATCTGCGTGACGAGGGGATGATCACCGTCCGGAAGCGGGAAATGATCGCGCACAACCTGCCGCGGCTGAAGCAGGTCGCCGAGTTCGACCCCCTGTATCTGCACCTCGATCCGGTGCTGCGCCGATAGACAGCGAAACATTCTCGGCTCAAGCTGCGGGATCGACACGGCGGTCGAAGCGTCTAACAACTAGTCTGCCTGCGGCCGGAAAACGCGATGCCCCTCTACTTCTTCGACATCCAGGACCCGGAAAAGTTCGACCAGGACGACATCGGCATCGAGTGCGAAACGCCCGAGACCGTGCGCGAGGCCGCGATCGAGGCGCTGCCCGGTCTCGCCAAGGATCTGAAACTTGGCGTCCAGCATCACTGGATTGCTGTGATCGCTCGCGACGAGACCGGCAAGTCGCTCTTCAGAGCGTCACTGACACTCGATGCTGGCTGGCTGGACTGAGCTGGAGAAGACGCGGCGTCGGTGCAGGCTGCCCCCTCGAACGCGTTACACCCGGCGGGCGCTAGTCAGGAAGCTGCCGTCAGCACTTACCCAGCTTCCTCCCCGTCCTTCCGCTCTCCCCGCGCAACGACCTGCAGCGCCTCATCCGGCAGCGGCCGCTGCCGCGCGCACGCCTCCGACCACTCCGCCCGTCCTCCATGTAGGTCAGAGCGCAGTGGGTGGTCAGGAATCGGTTTCACCGTACGTAAAGCGCAGTTTCAGCTATATGAGGCGCAGGGATCCGGCGGTTGAGCCTCGTCGTGATTTGCCGCACAGGGATGCCGCCAAATGCCACGCCAGATTGAATTTGCCGGCTCGCCCGAGGAATGCCGGCTTCTGCTCGACGCCCTGAAGGAGCATCCGGGCGTCGCCCGGATCACGCTCCAGACGGGCGCCTCGCTCTCGCCCGACGGCGACGTCCTGACCATCGAGGCGGCCAACCAGGCGTCGCTCGAGATCTTCAACATCCTCAGCGACCACGATCTGCTGCGGCGCGGAGCCGTGACCGTCAGCGAGCCGAACGCGACGATCCGGGTCGAGGCATCGCGCTCCATCGACGAGGAGGGGAACGACGCGATCTGGGAAGAGATCGGCGCGATGATGCGGCAGGACACCAATCCGTCGTTCAACTTCCTGGCGCTGATGGCGATCGCCGGCGCGGTAGCCGCGTTCGGCATCGTCTCGGACACGATCCACGTCGTCGTCGGCGCCATGCTGATCGCGCCGGGCTTCGAGCCATTGCTGCGCATCGTCTTCGGGACGGTCAGCGACCGGCAGAGCGTGGTGGCCGGATGCAAGTCGGCCGCGGCGGGATATCTCGTCCTCGCCGTCGCTGCGGGTCTCGCCATGCTGGTCGCGCTGCCGCTGAACGGCAAGGCGGCCGCGGATTTGGCCGACGGCTACTGGGCGAACTACTGGTCCAGCATTGCGGGCAGCGGCGTCGCCACCTCGCTGCTCGCGGGGATCGCCGGCGGCGTGATCGTCTCGTCGCGGATGAAGGTCCTCGCCACCGGCGTGATGGTGGCACTGGCGCTCATACCGAGCATGGCGCTGATCGGAATGGGGGTGGCCGCGGCCGATCTCGACCTTGCCGGCGGTGCCGCGGCCCGCTGGGCGGTCGAGGTCGCCTGCGTCCTCTTCGGCGGCGGCGCGATCCTCGTGGCGAAATGGTTCCTGCTGCACCGGCGGCGGCCGCTGCAGCAGACAAGGCAGCGCGGCGCGCCCAGCACCGGGTGACCGGTGCCGCACGGCAGGAGCGGATCGAGACGCCGCCCCGCTTGGCTGACGTCCGTCCCAGATCGCCGTCAGGCGTGGTTGCGGGGGTCACGCCGGGTCATCAGCGGCACTACGATCTCCATGATCCCTATGAGGAGATGGGGCCACCAGATTAGGTCAGAGAAGCCGAACAGCCACGGCGAGGCCGCCAGGAGGATGCCACCCAATACGTCCACTCCCAAATGCACGTTGAGTGGAATCACTCTGGCCACGCTCAGCTCGTATTTTGTGAGCAGGCTCATGGCGATAATCGTCGCGCCAATAACCTGCGGGAGCCATTGTTCGATTTCTCCGGTCGCAAATCCGAACAGATACGGCGCCAGGATCAAAAGGCCGCCGGTGAGGTAGTCGATGATGCCGTGGGTTCGGGTACTGATCATCGTTCATCTTCCTTTTGCTTCATGCCAAACGTGAACCTGAGCTACCCAGGACATCGGAATCGCCCAGGCTCTGCAGCGGACGGGTCAGTTGGGCTCCGTTGCTGCTAGCAGCGGCGTGGAAGGGTCATTGGAAGCTGCTGTCGGACTCGCTCGCTCATGACTGCGTGGGTGCATCAGCTTGATCAGGCCAACGTCGTCGCGAAACGCCAGCGCCAGGCCCCTCAACAATCTTGGCAACCGGGATATACCTCCCGTGATCCCGGGCACTACGAATGGCCATCTTCACGTAGACCGGTAGGGATGCCGGCGTGTTCGTTCCTCCTACCATGAACAACGAGAAACGATCGCCCCTTCCGGTGCCACCGAAGCTGCAACGGAAGAAAGATCACAAGCCGCATGAACCGAGACGAGGGCGCACAGAGCAAGTGCGCCCTCTACCCGCGGATTAGTTGGTCGTGCCGCTGGAGCTTGAGCCCGTCGTCGATCCGCCACCGGTGCTTCCTGTAGAACCCGAGGTGGTTCCGTCGGTCGAGTTGCTTGAGCCGCTGGAGCCCGACCCGGTTGTCGACGCTCCGCCCGAGCTATTCGACGAGCCGGACGTGGTACCGTCGGTGGAGCTACCTGAACCGCCCGAGCCCGTGCCCGTGGAGCCTGTGCCACTGGAGCCGGAACCCGTTGTCGAACCGCCGCTGCCTGTCGAACCGGAGGTAACCCCGCCCGTCGATCCACCGCTCGCGTTGCCAGTATCGATGATCATCATCACGCTCTCCCCGTCCGGCGACTGGGCCTGAACAAGATAGGCAGCATTCATTATGGTCACGTTGGAATAGCCCGCGTCCTCCAGAACCGAGCGAACGCGATCCTGAGACGCGGCCATATTCCCACTCCCGCCAGTGGAGCCGGCAGTCGATGTACCTGTGGCGGCGCCGGTCGTGGTTGTGCCGGCTCCGGAATTGGTGGTGCCGTTAGATTCCGTCGTCGATGTCTGCGCAAACGCTGGCGAAGCCGCCAGAGCGGACGCCACAAGCGCCGTTGCAAGAAGATGTCTCACGAGGTTCTCCCAAGGTTGAAGGGAACCAGCGACCCTCACGGGTTCCCGTTTCTCTCCCACTTCAAAGCAATGACGGCGTCGGGACAGCGTTCCTCTTTTACTGTATAGACGGCTCCGCATCCGGTAGAGATTGATCATCCGCCTGCTGGGGCAGTGGCTACATCCCAAGCTGAGGTGGCTGACGCCCCTCCCCAAGCTGTGATGCTGCTGCCGGATCCGTCGAACCTCCACTGCGGATCGTGGGGGACCGAGACATCCCGCTATCGCAATCCCCACTCCAAGGCACCTGATCAGTTCCCTCGCCCCGATTTGCTTTCATCCGTCCTCGGTAAACGCGGATCACGCGATGAAACTTGTCCAGTCGTGTGGTGAATGCGTCGACATCGCGACCGGACAAGCGCCTGGGCTGCAACGATGATCCGGTATCGCAATCCCCGCCCGCTACTGGACCGATTGATGGGCGAGACCGCGGCTCAATGCTGTTCTTGCTGCGTGCGTGATGCCGGCAGTCTTGGCTACCTAAGCAAGTTTCGCTAGCGGGAAGACTACGCGCCGGAACACGCTCTTCGACGCTGGAGTTCTTCCTCTTCATCTGAGGGAGGTGAACAGATGGCCACCGGTCGAAATGCCCTAGGCGCATATCATGCCGCCTTCCACGGCTGGGGAAGCCTCCATGCCGTGGATCTCCCGTCCCCCGCGCCCGTAAGACGAGACGACCGGCAGGTACGCGAATTTCCGGAAGAACTGACGGCCTTCGAGATCCTGGATCAGGAATGCCAGCAGACGATCAAGTTCGGCGCTCGGCGCCGCTCACCGCGTTAACTTCTTCATCCTGTCGATCCCACTGGAGACAACATGAACGTTCAAGCACTGCTACTGGCACCATTCCTTGCGACAGCCGCTCTCGGTCTCTCGGCTTGCAATGACGAGTCCCAGGTGCAGGAGGAAACGGAGATTGAGAGAACAGACACGGGCGAGCCGGTCAGGATTGAAAGCGCTGACTGATCGTCAGCCCATGCACCCAAGGCTGCACAGAGCCGCACGCGGGAGTGCAGTCTATCGAAGTGTATCAGGAAAGGGGAATGGCTGCTCGCCCTACTCCTGCAGGTCAGCTAGCGCCCGCGCTGAGTAGCATCATCAACAAACGCCACCCGAGGAACCATGCAGAAACGCTATTTCATCGTCATTCTAGCCGGCGTCGCCCTCTTCGCTGCAGTCGGAGTTGCAGGATTTTACGGCGGCGAGTTGATGAACGCCCCGAAGGGTGTCTACGTCGACCACGAGGATCCG
This sequence comes from Pseudorhizobium sp., assembly GCA_035998065.1. Taxonomy (GTDB): domain Bacteria; phylum Pseudomonadota; class Alphaproteobacteria; order Rhizobiales; family Rhizobiaceae; genus Neorhizobium. Next base: position 7,749 of record DASYHX010000392.1, on the reverse strand, counting down.
GTAGCGAGCCGCTGAAGTCACGCGGTCACCTGAAGCGGCTCTGCCTGTCCCTCGTGGGAGTGGCTCTGGCGCTACTGCACCTATGATCGCGGTGCGCGACTGATCGCCGGAGATTATGTGGAGGTCGAGGATCCCGCGACGGCACCTTTGCCCCGCGAGCGGCTGCACCGACGCCGTCAAGCCCTACTGGGCCTGTACCGATAGCGTTGCGTCGACCCTCACACGCCCTGCCCTGTCTGTGTCACCGAGCTGTCTAGCCAGCGGAGACGCCGTGACGCCGGCAGCCCAGATGACAAGCCCCACCGGCACCTCCGTCCCTGCGACCCGTATCGACGTAGGTCCGACTTCCTCCACGGCTTCGCCTGTCCGCACGTGCACACCCAGCCGTTGCAGTCGCGCCTTGGCATAGTCTGACGTCTCTTCGGAGAAACCCGACAGAAGCCGTGGTCCCGCCTCCACCAACTCGATCTGGGTGTCAGCAGGATTGATGCTGCGGAAATCGCGGGCAAGCGTATAGCGGCTGAGCTCCGCAATGGCGCCAGCGAGTTCTACGCCCGTTGGGCCCCCGCCGATGATCGCGATACGGAGAAGGCGCTCGCGCTCGACCGGGTCGTCGGTTCTCTCTGCCCGTTCAAAAGTCAGCAGAAGCTGCGACCTGATGTGGCGCGCATCCTCGATGGTCTTCAGTCCCGGCGCCCACTGCGCCCAATCGTCGTGGCCGAAATAACCGGGGCCTGCTCCGCTCGCCAGTACGAGGTAGTCGTACCCAATTCGGTGCCCGCAGGTCATGCTTACTTCCCGCGCATGCGTGTCTATCTCAAAGACTTCCCCGAAGAGCACCTGGACCGGCCGATAGCGGCGCATAACCTTGCGGATTGGTTCCGCCACGTCCGTGGCCGAAAGAGCTGCAGTGGCGACCTGATAGAGCAGCGGCTGGAACAGATGGTGATTGTGGCGGTCAATGATCGCCGTGGAGATGCCGGCATTCCCCAGCCCCTTTGCAACCTCCAGTCCAGCAAAGCCGCCGCCGATAACCACGACCTTCGGGCTCGCTGAACAGCCCTCGTTCGGCTCGAGGACGGGATTTCCTGCCTTCACGGCCTTCCCCTTCTAGAACTCACTGGACGCTCTCATCCTTGGCGAATGTGGCTTGACGGTCCCGTGCCTCTCGGAGCCAAGGGATCCGGCCGCATTAATGTTCCGGCTACCGCTCTTCACCCGCGACTTCGAACCAAATGTCGACACCATCCGGTGCGGCTGGAGTGGCGGGAACAAGATTTGCCGTTGCTGCCGCTTAGCCGTTCCCAGTCGAAGAATACCCCCTGGGGGCCGAGACTGAACACATGCCGTGGCCGGTGCAGGCTTTCACTAGGTATCGTGCTCCGGTCGCGGGAGCTTGCCTGCCTGATGCCGCCGGCAACCTCCCGCTGGTGACATGTCGGCCAGGTCCGCATGCCTCCTTGCGGCAGCCTCCGCGTTGAACCCGGGGACGCTAGCAGAGGCCGATCCCGCGTCTTGGCGCAACGGCAACCTCTCAACGAGAGGACTGTGCGCCAGCCTCCTCAAGCTCCAGATAACGCCGCGTGATCGTCGGGATGCTTTCCTGCACCCATGCCGCCATCTGCTGCTCTTCCGTCAGCGAGGTCTGCAGGGCCGGGATCAAGTTGGGATGCCCCGAGGTCTCGGCCACAGTGATCAACGAAATGTAGCTTGCCGCCTCGTAGTTCTCGAATGCGAGATTGGCGAAGCTGTTCTTCAGTATCTCGTCGCCCGCGATCGTGTGTCCCAGTGCGGCCAGATTGCCGCCAATCGACAAGGCCGTGTCCTTCAGCCGCGAGGGGCTTTCGTCGAAGAAGCCCAGCGCATCCTCCACGCGGACAATCTGGTTCTCTGTCTCCTCACGATGCAGCCGCAGCCGGGCTGCAAGATCCGGATAGTTCTCCAGGCGGTCCATCTGCCGGTCGATCAGTGCCAGTGCCTGGTTCTCGACAGCGTGGACGTTCTGCAAGCCCAAGATGAGGCTGGAAAGGGTCGGAGTTGGATTGATGGCAACCATGGTGAGGTCCCTCCTTTTGCCGCGCGAGGCGTTCGACGAAATAAGCCCGATGGCGCTCTGCGTACCCTGAACCAATCGAAGAGGAAGCGAATAAGTTCCGGCATGTGACGGACCGGCTTCTAGCGGTGGCTATTCTCCACCACGTGGCATCGATCACTGATCCCAAATCGCGTCTACGCGGTCTGTTTTGCCACTGGAGGAACCCGTTACCCCGTTCACCGTTCCGAAGGAACGAACAGGGAGATCGAACATGTCCAGCAAGATGCCGCCTGTACCTCCTCAGAACCAGAGCGGGAAAGGATCCGGCGAGCAGAAGTCGGTCAGCGCCGACGCTTCGCATCACGGCACCCACGGAGCACCCGATCCCGACCGCCAGGGTCAGCAGGGCAATTCGAAGGAAAACACCACCCATCAGGGCTATCAGCAGGACCGGTGAACCATGTCGACCTCGCAGAAGCATCCGAACACGATCCGGCAAGGCGGGCCAGGCTCCTCGCAAGAGAATGCGAAGGCGGCCCTGGAGGTGCCGAAGCCGGGGGGCGACGACGACCGCCGTCACGTCAGCAAGGTCTCCGGCGGCGGTGGCGAGAAGGATCGCCATCACAGCCACGAGCCCACGAAGAAGGGCGGATGAGCTGAGCGTCCGGCATCGGCCGCTTCAGCACTCTGCCGGAGCGGCCGGAGTGGTCCTCCTCCGCTCCGCAGGCTGCTCCTGCTCGGCGAGGAAGGCATGACGACCGCAAGAAGCATGAGCCTGGGTGCAGCGGCGCTGGCCTCGTCGGCCGCCTTCGTGGCGGGCCGTAGCGACCATAGCGACGGGCGAGTTCGACGATGTCCTCGGTCAGTTGCCCCTCGTCATCCCGGCCATGGGGCCGGCGTCGCTGCGTCGAGCGATGCTGGCCAAGGGCTTGGCAGACCCGGCGTTCGGAGACCTTCTTCGGCAGAACCGAGCGGACGTAATCGATGCAGGCGCGGCGACGCGCGGGGCTTAGAAGTTTCCCCGGGACGCCTCCGAAAGGATCAGCTTGTCCAGCGTCAGATCGGCTACCGCCCTGCGCAGCCGCTCGTTCTTCTGCAGATCCTTCATCTGGCGGAGCTGGTCACGGCTCATCCCGCCATACTCCTTGCGCCCGCGGTAGAAGGTCAGCTCCGAGACGCCAATCTGGCGAACGGCATCGGCCATCGCCACTCCCTGTCCGCGCAGGACTTCAACCTGCCGAAGCTTCGAACGATCTCGTCCGGCTTGTGTCTCTTTCGGGCCATCTCGCGGTCCTCCTTCATGGTCAAAACCATACTTCAGGATGGACCCGTTCGATGGGGGAGGATCACGAGGTCGAGACCAACGACTGCAATCTGTTCCATGACTTCCGGCTCCCTTCAATTAATGGAGGACGCCAATAACTTGGCGCTCACGTTGCCGCTGGGAGGGGCATCCACTCCATCAACAACCGCCGGCTGCTCGAGCCGATCGGCAACATCCCACCCGCCGAGGCGGAAGCCGCCTATTACGCTCAGCTTGAGGCACTGCCGATCGCCGCGTAAAACTCAACCCAGACAGCCTCCGGGAAACCCGGTGCGGTTCAAGCTGCTCTAGCGAGTGCCGTTCTTATCGTCCTCGTCGATTTGGGCCTCCCGCGACTCCTCTTCCGGCCCAACCCGCACATTCTCGCTGAGGTCGGCGCGGCTTTTGATCGCGGATCCACTTTCCGGCACCATCGGCCCAATCGTTCGGTTACCCAGGCGGCCATTGTTCCCGACTGCCGATCCGCGCTGGGTGACCGCAGCGGACGATAGCCTCCGCGCGACAGCGGCGTTCTTGTCTTCATCGGTCATGGACATCCAGCTCTCTTGAAGTTGCTGTTGGGCAGAAAGGCCTGCGCGTTGCCGTTGTTCCCATTCTGGCTAGCCTACAGCCTAAATATTTGAGCCCATTGCAGCTTTCAGCCGGCGCTAATAACGCTCGCCCTGGCCCTCGTCTGGAAACATAAGGGAAGGCACTGGAGCGGTGCTTTTCGTGAAGCCGCATCCCTCCCCGGAACAAACCCAGCCGGGTTGACTTCAAGTGTTTCGGCACCTTGGGCACGGGAGCAGCTTATGGCCACCAACACAAACGTTAATCGCGTTTGGAAGCTGATGGAAAAGATCGGCTTCTGCATGGTGAGCACGCGCGACCGCAAGGACATCAGGGCCCGTATCCAATGGCCGCGCATGTCGAGCGGGACGAGCATGCAATCTACTTTCTCACCGATGCCGAGAGCCACAAGGACGAGGAGATCGCGCGCGATCCTCACATCGGGCTCGCCGACGCTGGAGACCAGAAGTATGTCTCGGTGAGCGGTCGCGCTGTCGAATCCAATCACCGGCAGAAGATCAGGGACCTCTTCTCGACGCCGGCGAATGCCTGGTGGGACAGCCTGGACGATCCTTCCATCCGGGTGCTGAAGATCACGCCGAAGGACGCGCAGTACTGGGACAGCCCCGGCACGGCGGTTAGCTACATCAAGATGTTCGCCGCGTCCGTGTTCGACAGCCGGCCGGGGATGGGCGATCACCCCAAGGTAGGCCTCTGACGCAAGGCACGCCCCCGGCACTTCCGCTTGGAGAACAAAATGCCCGCCGGAGCCAACATTAGCGACAAGGGTCTCGCCGTCTTCGCTTTCGCCGTCTACCACCAGCTTGAGGGTGGGACTCGCCTCCGGGAGATCGTCACGGACGACGGAGCGGCGCATCGCGCTGACGCCGAGGCGGTAGAGGAGCTCCAAGCTCTCGGCATGCTTGAAACGGACGGCAACCGCCTCAGCTTCACTGATCAAGGCGAGGTGATGCTCAACAGTATGATCGGCAGCATGCGCCAAGCGGCAAGTGAGCCGTCGTCCGATACGAGGTGAACGATGCCATCGCCGCTCGATCTGCGCCCAGACACCGCCCGCGGTGATCCGAATGGACCTCCAGCAGATCGAGCAGATCGTTGAAGACCGTCTCGCAAGCCGCCGTTTCTGCCATCGTCTCCGGGACGGTAGCGAGCATCGCCATTACCGCCGCATTGGCGATGCTGGCGAGAGCGGAGGGCAAAGTCAGCCTTCAGCCGATCAACGCAACCAGCCATTGGCTGCATGGGGATCATGCCGCCTCGCTCACTGAGGCGGATGCGGCCCATACGCTCGTCGGCTACGCTACAAACCACGCGGCGACCTGGTTCTGGGCTCTGCCCTTCGAGATGTGGCTGGCCAACAGGCGCCCTCGCACGCCGCTCTCGATGCTGCGGGATGCGTCGATCATGTCGGCGATCGCCGCGGCCGTCGATTACGGCGCCACGCCGAGGCGGTTCACGCCGGGCTGGGAGTTGGTGCTGTCGAAACGATCGATGTTGGCGACTTACGGCGCCATGGCGCTCGGCCTGGCTGCCGGCGCGCTGATCACCCAAGGATGGCGCCGCGGGCGCCAACGGCAGATTCTCGTCGTAGGAAGGCGGGATCCAGGAGCACGGAGACCCTAATGGGCAAGGACAAAGACACACAAGCTCCAAGCGGCGACCTCGATCGCGGTGCGATCTGGAAGGAGTTCGGTGAAGTGGTCAACATGACACCCGGCAAACTGGAGAAGTGGCTCGAGACCGAGGACAGCCGCTCGGTCGGTTGGACCCACGACGGCGAGAGCGAAGCTGTCGGACACGAGTCAGGTCGGAGGATCGCGCAGATCAAGCACACCAGAAAGGCTGACCTCACGGACGAGGACTACCGGCACATGCGCAAGGTCGTGGGCTACGTCCATCGTCACTTGGCGCAGGGCGGTCCGGCTGAGGACAAGGAACATTCGCGCTGGCGCTACTCGCTGATGAACTGGGGCCACGATCCACTGAAGCGCTGAGGGAGCAATATACGAAACGAGATTATCAGGAAGCAGAGGAGACGGAAGATGACGAAAGAGCTGAAGAAGGGCGACAAGGTCGAGTGGGGCACCAGCCAGGGCAAGACCAACGGCACGGTGGAGAAGAAGCAGACCACCGAAACCCACATCAAGAGCCACAAGGGGCTGCCTCGAAGGACGACCCGCAATATATCGTCAAGAGCGACAAATCAGGCAAGAAGGCCGCGCATAAGCCCGAGGAGCTGAAGAAGAAAGCATAGACCTGTCCGCCTCTGCGCGGACGGAAAGGCGATTGCCGCCGAACAATCTTTATGGTGGAGGCTGGACCGGATTGAACTGATGCGGTGGATGCCCCCCACGCAACGGCATCTTGTATGCCATGACGGTTCTATAGGAACCAAGCGGAGGGCGCATCCATGACGAAGATCAGCATGTTGGCGATCGACCTGGCGAAGGGAAGCTTCCAGGTCTGCGCCGTTGGGCCGGATGGGGCGGTTCTTTCCAATCGGGCGCTGTCGCGGTCGCGCTTGCTTGCATTGCTGGCCGACCATCCGGCTTGCGTGGTTGCGATGGAGGCCTGTGCGACGTCGAATCACGGGGGTCGGGTGGCGCAGGCGCACGGCCATGAGGTCCGGCTGGTTCCCCGCCGTCTACGTGAAGCCCTTCGTCAAGCGCCAGTAGAACGATCGCGCGGATGCCGAGGCCATTGCGGAGGCGGCGTCGCGAACCTCGATGTGCTTCGTGGCGGTGAAGAGCACAGAGACGCAGGGCCCTTGCCTTCGCCGGTTCGCAGCTCGGCGATGTCGATGTGGAAGTAGCCGATTGGGTAGCGCTTGAACTTGCGCCTCGCGTGCCGCTGCCGCTCTTCCGCCCGACAATGGTATCAAGTTCATCGATGAAGATCAGGCACGGCGCGTTCTCGGCAGCGACTGTGAAAGTCGCGCGGATTGCTTTTGTCACATAACCCATGTGGCCTTCGCCGACGGAGGACCAGGCCGCGTAAGATGTGTAAAACACGGGAATTCCGCACTCAGAGGTGGCTCGGCCAATCTGCACAGCGGGCTGAGTGGATTGTCTGCCTGAAGGCGGCCAGGATGGCCGTGATCAGGAGAGACGATGACAAAGAGACCCAGGCGGAACCACAGCCCGGCCTTCAAGGCGAAGGTGGCGCTGGCGGCGGTGCGCGGCGAGAAGACGCTGGCCGAGTTGGCACAGCAGTTCGATGTGCATCCCAATCAGATTACGCAGTGGCGTTCCCAGCTACTGGAGGGTGCCGCCGGCGTGTTTGGGCCGGAAGCGGCTGCGATTGCCGCGGCGCCGACGGTCGACGTGAAGACGCTGCATGCCAAGATCGGGGAGCTGACGCTGGCGAACGATTTTTTGGAAGGCGCGCTCGACAAGGTCGAACTGTTGCCGAGCGCAAGACGATGATCGACCGGTCGCACGATCTGCCGATCGCCCGGCAGGCACGTGAACTCGGGATCAGCCGGGGGAGCGTCTACTACCTGCCGCGCCTGGTTCCCCCCGCCGACCTCGCATTGATGCGGCGGATCGACGAGCTGCATCTGGAATATCCCTTTGCCGGGAGCCGGATGCTGCGCGACCTCCTCGCCGGGGAAGGCTTAGTCGTCGGCCGCCTTCGTGTCGCGACGCTGATGAAGCGACTGGCGATCGAGGCGATCTACCGTAAGCGTCGTCCCGGCTCCACCTTTCGCGTTTTGACCTGACGGGCGAGGCTGACGATCCTGAGGAGGATCGTTTTGTGTCTAGTTTTGACATTACGCTTAAGCCGATGCGCCGGATCGAGGTGATCAACGGCGCTGGAG